>JAJDEL010000456.1 GCA_029259835.1 Planctomicrobium sp.
GCGGTCAAGGATGTCCGAGTTTGGGCACTCTTCTTTATCTATGCAGCCTGCTTCGGGATCGAATTGACGATCAATAACATCGCTGCGATTTATTACATGGATCACTTTGACCTCGGTCTGAAAACCGCTGGTCTGGTCGCTGGTCTCTTTGGATTGATGAATATCTTCGCCCGAACGACAGGCGGTTTTATCAGCGATAAATTCGTTAAGAAGGGTGGCCTGAAAGGGCGCGTTCGCTGGCTGTTTATTGCATTGCTGATTGAAGGTGTGGCTTTGCTGTTTTTCTCGCAAATGCGAGTGCTGGCATTTGCGATCCCAGCCATGGTTGTCTTCAGTATGTTCGTACAGATGTCGGAAGGAGCGACGTATTCCATCGTTCCGTTCATCAATAAAAAAGCACTCGGTGCCGTTTCCGGTATTGTTGGAGCCGGTGGGAACATGGGTGCTGTCTGTGCTGGATTTTTATTCCGCTCCGAACACATCTCATATCCTCAAGCACTGATGATTCTTGGTTTTCTAGTGACCGGCTTTGCGTTCTTTACCTTCCTGGTGAGATTCAGCACCGCCGATGAAGAGGAAGCCGCTCGTGAATTCGAAGCAGCGATGGCGCGCCGCCGGGAAGATCATCAGGTACGTCCAGCAAGACCAAGCCTCATTCCTGGTCTCGCTCTTCTACGTCCGATGGATGCGTTGCGAATCTATCTTGGGATAGCGTTAGTCGTGAAGGGTGTTTTCTTCATTATGGACATGGCGGATTTAGAAGCCAAGCTTGGTACCGGCATGGGTGAAGTTCAAAACCTGATTGCCTGGGCAGTTGTGTTTGCACACGTTGTTGGTGGTGCCAGTCTCGCCATGGGGTTTGTGACGCGAGTCTCTGCCGGCCTGAACGCGCTCATCCTGTTCGGTGCCGTCGTCCTCAGCATGAATGGTTCCAGCGGCGGACTGCTGGCAAATGTCGATTTTCAGTTTACCTTCTTTGTGTTTTTCTGCTTAATCCTGCTTGTTTGGCGAGGAGCAGGACCATTATCTCTGGACCACTTTGTACACGCTGAAAACGAAAAAGAATTGGCCTCAATATGACCATTCAACTTCAAGATTCAAATTGTATTACATCGTAAGGATGAATTAATTATGGCCAAAACTCCACAACACTGGGATGTTGAAGACGAAGCCTTTTGGGAATCCGAAGGCAAGCAGATCGCGAATCGTAACCTTTGGGTTTCGATTCCGAATCTGCTTTGCGGGTTCTCCGTGTGGCTGTATTGGGGCATGATCGCCAAGACAATGCAGAAACTGCATTTTGCGAATCCCGAGCTTTTCAATTTCACTTTCCGTAACGACGGTCAACCTTATGACGAAGCTGGCTATCGGGCCTTGCTCTTTACACTTCCAGCGGTTGCTGGTTTGGCCGGGGCAACTCTGCGAATTCCGAACTCATTCATGATCGCAATCTGTGGTGGTCGGAATGTGAAATTCATGACAACTGTCATGCTGATTATTCCTGCGGTGCTGGCAGGAATTGCGATGCAAGACCCAACGACATCATTTGGAGTTTTCATTGCCCTGTCGGCAATGTCTGGAGTTGGTGGAGGAGCGTTCGCTTCGAGTATGTCGAACATCTCGTTCTTCTTCCCGAAACGAATGCAAGGCTTGGCACTGGGGCTGAACGCTGGTCTTGGTAACGCTGGCGTGAGCGCGATGCAGTTCCTGATTCCCTGGGCGATCACCTTCGGAATGTTTGGCGCGATTGGCGGCGATCCGCAAGAGTTCCTTGTCGATGGAACAGTGAAGCAGTTATGGATTCAAAACGCCGCGATGGTCTGGGTTCCGATCATGACCGTTCTGGCGGTGTTGGCCTGGGTCTTCATGAATAACCTGCCACAACATAAATGTGGACCAACGCCAGCGGCGATTGGAAAGTATTTGTGGTTGCAGGCGATTGGCTTTATTGGGGCTGCCGTAGGGATCGGAATGTTGGTCTTTGTGGAACTCCCCGTCCCGGAACTGGTGAGGATTTTCCTCGTCCTGGTCGTCGCAGTGGTTGTCACGATGCTGGGGATGAAGTTCGCGACTCCGAAGACGATTCAGGAACCTCTCGACAAACAGTTTGCAATTTTCAGCAACAAGCATACCTGGGCAATGACTTGGCTCTACGTGATGACATTCGGTTCATTCATCGGCTATGCCAACGCATTTCCAAAACTCCTGGACGACGTTTTCGTGACTTCCACAAATGGTCTGATCACTTCGCACTACATATGGATTGGTGCAGCTGTGGGTGCGTTCATTCGTCCTGTAGGTGGATGGCTGTCAGATAAGTTGGGAGGTGCAAGAGTCACCCAATGGGACACTTGGATCATGGTTGCTTCCACAATACTGGCCGGGTACATCGTGTCACTCGCTGGAAAGAGTGAAACACCAGAGAAGTATTTCATCCCGTTCCTGCTCACGTTCATCGTGCTGTTTGCAACAACGGGAATCGGCAACGGCTCCACCTTCCGAATGATTCCGATCATCTTTTCCAAAGAACAAGCCGGTCCTGTTCTCGGCTGGACATCAGCTATTGCCGCATATGGGGCTTATTTGATTCCTAAGATTTTCGCGACACAAATCAAAGCTGGAACACCTGAATACGCCCTGTACGGTTTCGCCGTTTACTACGCGAGTTGCCTCGGTGTGAACTGGTGGTTCTATGCGAGAGCCAATGCCGAAATGAAATGTTGATGAGGGGAGAAGTGGGTAGTTGTTAGTGGGTAGGAAAGAAGTTACTCGTTCCTAAGCAGAAGCTCTGGGAACAAGAGAGAATTTTCAGTCAGGATTTGTCAATAGTTATTTGTCAATTGTCAATTGTCATTGGAAAACCGGTTGTCGAAGTTGTTTGCCTGACTCACAGCTTTTACTTCCGAATGACAAATGCGGAATGACACCAGTAAACGGTTACGAGATTACCTACCCACTACCCACTAAAAAGAACTGAAATGAATCAACGCACACTGCGTAATACCGGAGGAGACTGATGCAACGGATCATCATTACTGTGATTCTGTTGATCGGATTGTTCTATACCCTGATTGTCTTGGGGTCTGGGATGGATGAATGGAAGACGCCTGGCAACCAACAGGGGTATTCCCCTGAACAACCGATTTTGTATTCACATCGCTTGCATGCAGGCGAGCTTGGGATCGACTGCAAGTTTTGTCATTCGGCTGCTGAACATGGTCGCCATGCAGGCATTCCGTCGACCGACGTTTGCATGAAGTGTCATAAGTACGTCACCAGTTCGTTCGATGCACTTCAAGATGAAATCGAAAAGGCAGATAGCGAAAAACGGAAGCCGCAGACGATCGTCTCTGCGGAGTTGCAAAAACTGTTCGACACGCTCGACATGAAAGACGTCAAGTCCGCAGAACCGGGACCGGAGGCGAAGTCCATTCCCTGGGTTCGCGTTCACAATCTTCCGGACTACGTTTACTTCGACCACAGCGCTCACATCACCGCGGGCGTGACTTGTCAAAAGTGTCACGGTCCAGTGGAGTCGATGGAACGTGTCCGTCAATTCGAGTCACTCTCGATGGGTTGGTGCGTGCAATGCCATCGCGAAGCAACCGAAAACGGAATTGATGGTCATCCGGTCAAAGCCTCTCTTGACTGCACAACGTGCCACTATTGAGTTGCCCCAAATGAACAATGAATTGAGCAACAACTTGAACGATAAATTCATCCCACTCGACGTCCTTGATCAGAGTGAAGTGGACGATGCGCGGTCGACTGAAATCAACCGTCGCCGTTTTCTAGAAGCTGCCGGGTTCACGTTTTCACTCGCAGTCCTCAGCGGCTGTACGCGTCCCGATGCGGAACTCGCGCTGCCGATGTTTGACCAACCAGAAGGTGTCATCCCAGGCAAAGCACTGACGTACGCCTCGACATGCTCCGGCTGTTCGGCAGGCTGCGGTTTGCTTGTTGGTGTCCGCGATGGGCGACCGCTGAAGATGGAAGGCATCCCGGAGCATCCGTTTTCCAAGGGTGGCTTGTGTGCCGTCGGACAGGCGTTGCCGCTGGGACTTTATGATAGCCATCGCTTGAAGCAACCTCTGCACAAAGGCGAAACCTCCGACTGGAAAGAAATCGATCAGGCGATCACACAATCGCTGGGGAAAATTGAATCGTCCGGCGGAGCGGTGCGGTTTGTCACCTCGACGATCACAAGTCCGACTCTGCAAGCCTCCATCGACACGTTCCTGAAACGCTTCAAGGATGCTCGGCACATCACGTTCGATTCCGTCAGTAGTTCTTCGATTCTTGACGCACATCAGCAAACACACGGCGCGAGGTTGTTGCCGCACTATCTGCTTGAGAAGGCCGAAGTTATCGTCGCCTTCGGGGCCGATTTCCTGGGGACATGGATCTCGCCGGTCGAATTTACAGCCGGCTGGCGAAACGGTCGCGTGCCTACCGAAGAACATCCGGAGATGTCCTACCACGCTCACTTCGAAGGTCAGGTGACATTGACCGGCAGCAACGCCGATCGACGATATCGACTGGCACCGGATGAATATGGGGTCGTTCTCAATCATCTTTATGTACAGCTTGCGGAACATGCTGGCGAAACGGTTGAGCATTCTGAACATGAAGAGTTGCCGATTCCCGCAGCAGAACTCGAAGCTCTGGTTCACCGGCTCTGGGCGGCGCGAGGAAAGAGCCTCGTTCTCTGCGATCATCAAAACGTTGAGCTTCAGGTACTCGTGAATGCGATCAACAACCTACTCGGCAACTATGGTCACACGCTCGACATCACCAAACCGAGTCGACAGCGGCAAGGCAGTGACCAGGATGTTCTGAAACTGGTCGAGGAATTGAAAGACGGAAAAGTCGCGGCGTTGTTCGTCGCTGGAACTGATCTGACTTACAACCTGCCGGGTCGAGATCAATTGGCGGAAGCGATTGGAAAAGTCGATCTTGTCGTTAGTTTTGCGGAGCGGGAAGATGACTTCGCATCGCTCACTCAATTCGTTTGCCCCGATCATCACTTCCTTGAATCATGGCTCGACGCGGAACCCATCACCGATGTCGTTAGCCTCTCGCAACCATTATTGAATCCGTTGGGCGGGACACGCTCGGTCATGGAAAGCCTGTCGCGCTGGTCAGGTAGTGACGAAACAGCATACGATCTACTGCGAGCCTATTGGGAAGCAAATGTCTTCCCGCATACAGAAGCGACATCGTTCCGAGACTTCTGGGATCAATCGCTGCACGATGGCTTTGTTCAACTTTCTACCGAAGAAAAAAAAGTCAGCGACTTCAATACCGCTGCTGTGAAACCGGTTTCCGTTCCTGAAACCGGTGTTTCCGAAAACTACTGCCTTTCGCTCTATTCCAGAATCGGACTGACCGACTCTCGACATGCCCACAACCCCTGGTTGCAGGAACTTCCTGATCCTGTCACAAAAGTAACGTGGGACAACTTCGCCAGTGTTTCTCCAGCAACCGCAGAGAAACTCAAGTTAAAACAGGGCGATGTGGTCAAGGTTGAAGCCGAAGGTGTTAGCGACTCGCTGGAGTTGCCCGCACTGATTCAACGTGGTCAGCACGACCGTGTCATCTCCATTGCGTTGGGATACGGAGTGAAAGGGACCGACCGATTCGCGAAGATCGGACCGCAATGGTTCGAAAGCAAGCCAACGGTCGCCGACGGAGAACTGGTTGGCAAAAACGCCGCTTCGTTCATCGACACCGAACATAGCTCACTGAGTCTGGTTCGCAGCAATGTGTTACTCACGAAAACGAATGAGCGACATCTTCTCGCTACGACTCAGGAACATCACTCACTCGAAATGCCCCCGAATGTGGCTCCGCGTGGTGCAGAGATCCGGAATATTGTTCAGCACACCTCGCTCTCAGCCTTCTCAAAAGATCCCGAAGCTGGCAAACCGGAAGAACACTTCGATCCAGAAGATCAACTTTGGCCGAAAGATCACCCAAAAGAAGGACACCGCTGGGGCTTGGTGATCGACACCAACGCCTGCACCGGTTGCTCGGCGTGTCTGGTTGCGTGTCAATCAGAAAACAATGTGCCGGTCGTTGGCAAAGATGAAGTTCTGCGGCAACGCGAAATGCACTGGATTCGCCTTGATCGTTATTACGGTGGCGAAGATGACGACCTCACCGTTTCCCATCAACCGATGATGTGTCAGCACTGCGACAACGCTCCATGCGAAACGGTCTGCCCGGTTCTCGCCACGGTCCACAATGAAGAGGGACTCAACGAACAGGTCTACAACCGCTGCGTCGG
>JAJDEL010000457.1 GCA_029259835.1 Planctomicrobium sp.
CTCGATTTCTTCACCACTGTACTCCTGCGTCTTTTCAATCGCTGCCGCAAGCTCACTCTCGGAAAGTTTGCGGCAGGTGCCAGAAAAACCTTCCAACTCGATGATTATGTTTCCGAACTCTTCAGTCTGGGCTGCTGTCAAGTAAGGAGGTGGGCCAAGGGTGTCGAGTTTTTCGATCGCGTCTGTGTTTTTGATTTCGCTGGCTCGCTTCCGAAGATTCGCGTATCTCAGTTCCTCTCCACGTTTCCAATCAGCACACGTGCCGATTGAAACGAACGCTTGAAAATCTTCAGGAGATATTTGAGCCATGTTGGCTGCGACTAATGTCCCCCATGAATGACCGACCAACACGATTTTATCAGTATGAAATTTCTCTTTCAGGTGCTCCGTAAGAGACAGTCCATCTGCCACGATTTGTGACAGTGTGATCGTCTCGGGCAGAATTTGTTTGGAACAGGACTTACCAGTCCCGCGCTGGTCCCAGTGAACAACAACGAAATCCTGGATGAATTCGTCATCGAATGCGCGTGAATACCACATCAGCGGGTACCCAGGACCACCATGGACGAATAAGACGACCGGCTTGGACGTATCTGTTCCCCGGAAGAGGACCGACTGACTCGCGCCGTTAATTTCCAGTGATTCGAGTTTGTTAATCGCAGCCACTGAATGATCCTACGGAGAATATGAACATGTAGACGAGTAAGGTTATCATTGCGTGGTAAGGGCTTCTCTGCCCCGCAGTGCATACAGGAACATGACCTTTCTTTGGCTTAGTGAGGCTTCTCTCAAGAGCGGAACGCACCTTTCCACACCACAGGCAACCGATTTTCTCAATCAATCTCCTGAGTCGGAATGACTGCTCTGTGGTCGATCTTTCATGTCGTTTTTGATTTCTGATTCTTCAGTAGCAGACTTTTGATTCATCAGAGCAATGTCTTTGATGAAAATGTCGGTGACAAAGGATGAGACATAAACACAGCCAACTACACCTAATGCTGCGATTAGGTATGGAATCGTCCACTCGGGTAGAATTTTTTCTTTTTGAAGCCGCGGTTGTTTTTTCTTCTGTGAAAATGGGAACATTTCCAGGTTGCTTTCCGTTGTTGAATGCAAAGAGTTGATGTCGGGAACGTCAACGATTGTCACACAAGAAGGACAGTTAATCTTTGTTCCGGCCCGAGAATCCCTGACTTGAAATTCTCGACCACAAAAATCACACTCGACATCGATAGCCATCAGATCAACCTCCTCACCAAGAGATGAATAACGTGGTAAGATTATGCCATTACCTCACTCAATCTCAACTGTCGCGCACCTTGAGTGGCAAATGAAGTCATGGCTACTCAAGAAATAGAAAGGAACATGCGCTCGAAGCGGTAGGAATGCCGAAACAAACGCTTTTGTGAATGTTCATCTTGTGCCTCCTCTTCTCATTCACTTAAATAAAGAAGAGAAAGAGCCACGTGAAATGAGATATCTGTCTGTTTGAATTGCACCTACCATAAGGAGACAATATGGCTCGTTTTGATAATGAAGCTGACATTAACATAGCAAGTGCTCGTGCCAAAGGAGCTCAGGTCAACGCCGATCAAGCACAAGCAAAAATTACGGCGCTAGAAATGGAGGTTGCCAAGCTACTCTCTCTCTCCGAAGCATTATGGAGCATCATCAAGGAGAGTCACAAACTTGAGGATCCCTATTTGATTGATCTATTGAAACAAGTGCAGGAAAAAAATGGGACGTCCAACGGTCGCTTAAGAAAGAAAGATGCAGCAAAATGCTCTGACTGTGGAAAACCAATACTGAAGAGCCAGTCCAAATGCATGTACTGCGGAGGTGAAGCTGAACTTTCACTTTTTTGAGTCATTTGCGCAATGCCCTTCCTCACATCAAGGAAGGCAATCGGTTCAACCTTTCCACTAATTCCTACGCAATAATTCCCTTCACGATCTTTGCTTCTTCCGGGCCGGTGAGGCGGTGTTTTCGGCCTTCGTGGTAGAAGGTTAATTCGTTGCTTTGCAGGCCAAGGAGATGCAGGATTGTCGCGTGGAGATCGCGGAAGTGAACCTGTCCTTCGACTGCGCGCGCGCCAGTGTCGTCGGTTTTGCCGTGGACGTGACCACCTTTGACGCCGCCGCCTGCCAGCCAGAAGGTGAAGCCTCGGTAGTTGTGACCAGTTTCGTTTTTGCCATCTTCTGGTGTCAGGCCAGGACGTCCGAACTCGCCACCCCAGACGACGAGTGTTTCGTCGAGTAATCCGCGTACATCGAGATCATCGAGCAGAGCGGCAATCGGTGCGTCTGTTGTTTCGCAATTTGCCTTCAGGTCACGGCGGTGATTTTTGTGTTGATCCCAAGATCCGTGATTGACTTCAATGAACCGAACTCCTGCCTCGGCGAACCGGCGAGCGAGCAAGCACTGCCGGCCGAAGTCCGTCGGACGACATGCTCCTTCGGAGATTTTTTTTCCGACACCGTACCGATCAAGTGTTGCCTGCGTTTCATTTCTGCAGTCCAAAATCTTAGGTGCTTGCGATTGCATACGAAACGCGAGTTCCATCGATTCGATCACTCCTTCCAGTTTCTGATCATCCGGACGGTTCGCGAGATGTTGCCGATTGAGCGATTGAACAAAATCAAGTTGCTGTCGTTTCTCGGACAAGGAAAGGTGTTTGCCGGAGATGTTGCTGATCGTCGCGGTGGACATGTTTTCGCCGTTGACACCAATCGGAGTTCCTTCGAATACTGGAGGCAGAAAAGCACTTGAATAAACCGATGGCTTCGAGGCATTTAAGCTAATGAACCCGGGCAAGTTCTGGTTCTCAGTACCGAGACCGTAACTGATCCATGATCCCATGCTGGGACGCTTGCGTAATCGGTCTCCGGTGTGCAGTTGCAGGAACGATTGTGCGTGGTTTCCAGTGTCGGCGTTCATGCCGTTGATCACGCACAGTTTGTCGGCATGGCGAGCGGTTTCTGGAAGGAGATCCGAAATCCAAAGCCCACTTTCACCGCGCTGCTGAAACGGCGTGACGGAACCGGGGTGCTTTTTCTTACCGGTTTGTGGTTTGTAATCGAACGTATCCAACTGAGCGGGGCCACCGCTCATGCAAAGGAAAATGACCCGCTTCGCGCGTGGGATTTGGGGAGGTGCCTGCTTGCCGAACGTCTTGTGCGACCCAGCTTTAGCTTGCTGCGCGCACAGGGCATTCAGTGCAAGATATCCAAACCCACAGGATGTTGCCTGTAACATTTGACGGCGTAATTGATTCATAGTCAGTCTCTCTCAATGATCAGATATCGCAATTCTAGCACTTTTGCGTCTCAATTCCTCGCACTCCATCAGTCGACATATCGGAACTCATTCGTTGTGAGCAATGCTTGGCAGAAATTTGTCCAAGGTTTTCTCTGCTGTGCTTTATTGTCATCGCTTTGTGGCAGTGTTTCTTTCATCGACTGAATGTACTTGGTCGCTTGCTGTTTTTCATTTTTGTCAGGGTTACGCAGGAGGACTCTTCGGAATATCTCTCGAATTCGTTGCGAGTCGTCCCAGTTTTGTTTGGTGAGAACGAGC
>JAJDEL010000458.1 GCA_029259835.1 Planctomicrobium sp.
ACGAACTCTGCCAACGAAGAATTCGACGCGCGAAGCTCTCGATTGTTCGGCAGCATGTCCGGAAGCCCAGAAGTGTGAGTCAGGATATTCTTAAGAGTGATTTTCCGCTTGTGAGCACCTTTGAACTCCGGAATCAGTTCCGATACACGCTGATTCAGTGCTAGCTTTCCTCGTTCGACCAACATCAGAATCGCCATAGCGACCATCGGCTTTGTCAGCGATGCAATCAGAAATCTGGTTTGAGCATCAACAAAAGATTCACCTGAGAGGTCTCGACGTCCAAAAACATGCGAGCCTGTCGTCAAACCTTGCCGTTGCACCTGAACGGCAATTGCCGGAACCGTCTCGTTCTCAGTAAGCTGCTGAGCAGACTGTATAACCGCAGCCCACTTCCTGGGGTTCAGCCCCATTGTGGCAGTATCGGTTGTTTCAAGAAATGGTACTGTTGTGGAAGTCATATTCGGATTTAATTCACTCAATGAAGCACACGATAGCTCTACAGGAAGGCAGGCTCCCGCCTGCCTTCCTGGACGTCCAATGGCAGGGAGGACCCTGCCCTACAAAATCTGGTGAAAATCGTAGTCGGTTCTCACTTGTGTTCGCAGTCGAGGTCGCGATCATACAGGTTGCGAATCACAAATTAGAACTAGGCTATGATAGCGTAGAAGGAACAGAACCGCATGTTGCAAACCGCTCTTCACGATTGGCACTCCGCGGCAGGTGCCCGCATGGTCGACTTTGCTGGCTGGGACATGCCGATTCAGTATTCATCGATTGTGGACGAACATAACGCGGTTCGAAAACAGTCAGGCCTGTTTGACATCGCTCACATGGGACGTCTGTGGTTTTCTGGCGCCGAGCAGATCCAGTTTCTCGATCACATTTTGACGAATCACGTCGAAATCATGCAGACCGGACAGATTCGCTATTCGCTCGTTTGTCAGGAAGATGGTGGCATCCTGGACGATGTCCTCGTCTATCGATTTCACGAGCGCTCGATGCTCGTCGTCAATGGTGCGAACCGAGAGAAGATCGTGAACTGGATTGAAAAGCAGCGCGGGGAGTTCGATATAGAATTTGAAGACGAGACACTCGCGACATTCATGCTGGCAATTCAAGGCCCACACGCTGAGGCGATTCTGGCACCGCATGTTGATTTTCCACTGGCTGAGCTGAAGTATTACTACCTTGTGGAAACGAAAGTCTTCGGTCAACCGGCAATCATCAGCCGAACCGGGTATACAGGCGAGGATGGCTTTGAAGTGATCGTGGATCGCGATTACGGAGTCCAACTTTGGACGGCACTTACGGAAGCTGGTGGGGAGTCAATTTCGGCTTGTGGGCTTGGTTGCCGAGATACTTTACGACTCGAAGCGGCGATGCCACTTTACGGACACGAGATGGACGAAACGGTCGACCCGTACACCGCTGGACTTGGGTTCGGAGTGAAAATGAACAAAGACGACTTTATCGGAAAAGCTGCGATTGCCGAAATTCGTGCGAAAGGAAACTTGCCCAAGCGTGTCGGTATCGAGCTTGCTGGTCGTCGAATTGCCCGTGAAGGAGCCACCCTGGTTCGAGAGGACCAGCAACTCGGTCAGATTACGTCTGGAACGTTTTCTCCCACTCTTCAGAAACCGATTGCGATGGGATATGTCCCCGAAGAATTCAAAGCACCTGGGACCAAAATCGAGGTCGAAATCCGAGGAAAGCGCGAACCTGCCACGGTTGTGAAGCTCCCGTTTTATAAGCGATAGCCACATAATAGTGACACTACCATTACTCGATATCCCCCCGGTCACTGACCGAGGGCTATGTATTGAAATCTAAAAGAACGCCCCACTTAGCCCCCGGTGATCCACCGGGGGAAACCGCAAAATCAAGGAACTCTCAAAGTGCCTAAGCTTGGTGTGAATATCGACCATGTTGCCACGGTTCGGCAGGCTCGTCGGACGATTGAGCCTGACCCTGTCTGGGCTGCGGCGCTGGCGGAGTTGGGAGGTGCGGATGGAATCACACTGCACTTGCGCGAAGACCGTCGACACATTCAAGACCGTGATCTGCGCGTGCTCAAAGAAACGGTTCAGGTCAAAATGAACCTGGAACTCGCTGCCGAAGCAGAAATGACGCAAATTGCCCTCGATGTACTTCCGGACCAGTGTACGCTCGTCCCGGAAAAACGAGAAGAAGTGACAACCGAAGGGGGGCTTGATGTTGTCACGCATTACGACCGGGTGAAAAAATGCGTCGACCAACTCCTCGCAGCCGGAATCGAAGTGAGCCTGTTCATCGATCCTGATGAACAACAAATTGCGACTTCTAAAAAACTTGGTGTCCATGCGATCGAATTGCACACTGGTCGCTACGCAGATGCTTTGAATGAGAAGCAACAAGCTTGCGAATTGAAAACCCTCGTCGCAGCTGGCGAGGCGGCTTTGAACGAAAAACTTCTGTTGCACATGGGACACGGACTGACATACAGAAACGTCATTCCAGTCGCGAACATTGATGGGGTCGGCGAACTGAACATCGGTCACAGCATCGTCGCCAGAGCCGTGATGGTCGGTTTTCAGCAAGCGGTACAGGAAATGAAAGCTCTTGTGAATTCTTAGAACGTGTTTGAAAATTGAGCTTCGCCCCTCACCCTAACCCTCTCCCCCCAGGGAGAGGGGACGAAAGTT
>JAJDEL010000459.1 GCA_029259835.1 Planctomicrobium sp.
CCAGAATTCCATCTTCAAAAAGCAATGAAGTATGAATGCCAGGCCGGCATCGACAACGGGAAATTACAACTTCCAGTCGACGTCTACCTTTGGCCGACTCAGCGTAGCTTCACTGGCGAACCACTTGCGGAAATTCATTGCGTTGGGTCACCGCCGTTGCTCAACGAAGTCCTGGAACAGCTTTACCTGTGTGGCGCACGGCCTGCTGAGCGTGGCGAATTCACACTGCGAGCGTTTCTTGCCGGGCGAATTGATCTGGTTCAGGCGGAAGCAGTTCTGGGTGTTATTGATGCTTCTTCGAACGACCAACTAAAGACCGCGCTCGATCAACTCGCAGGCGGGATCTCCGGAGAAATCGCCACGATTCGTGAGGAGCTTTTATTGCATTTGGCAGATGTTGAAGCCGGTTTGGATTTCGTGGAAGAAGATATCGACTTCGTCGCCCGACCAGAATTTTTGAATCGACTTGTTGTCGCGGAAGATTTTCTGGACCGACTCCTCAAGCAATCAAGTGATCGAATGCAGTCAACGGGGAATTACCGGGTTGTCTTAGCTGGAGTCCCGAATGCTGGCAAAAGCACTCTGTTCAACGCGATCATTCAATCAGAAACCGCCATCGTTTCAGCTGTCGCTGGCACAACCCGGGATTACCTTTCTGCGGAAATTCAAGACGTCGCCGGGATTAGTTATGAATTGATTGACACCGCAGGTTGGGAAACCGCACGAGACGGGATCGAGTCGATCGCCGGTGAACTGCGGCAAGATCAATATGACCGGGCAGATTTGATCCTTTGGTGTTCAGCAGCGAATTCGACAACCGATGAACAAAACGAAAGCCGCAAGCTGCTTGAGAGTTGTCAGAAAAGTGGTCGAGCAATTCTCAAAGTGGTGACGAAATTTGATACAGCGAACGAGAGTCATGGGGAGGGGATTGCTGTTTCTGCAGTGAGTGGTTTAGGGGTCGATTCTCTTCGCGATGCGATTGTTCATCACCTCAGTCACGCTCCCGCCGATGCTGACTTCATCGGGTCAACGTCCGCACGCTGTCGTGAAAGTTTGCAACACGCGAAGAATTCGGTACGTCGCGCGTCGGGACTTGTGCAGCACTCCGCCGGAGACGAACTCGTCTCTATGGAACTGCGAGAGGTCCTCGACCACCTTGGACGAATCGTAGGTGTGGTCTATACGGACGATATTCTCGACCGCATCTTCAGCCGTTTCTGCATCGGAAAGTGAATACGTGAATCGACTGTTTGAAAACGAAGACAATATCTCAGGAACGTGCCGATTCATCGGCATGGATGAAGCAGGGTACGGCCCGAATCTTGGACCATTAGTCATTGCTTCAACGCTTTGGGAAACACCTGCCGATCCGCGGACTTGTGACTTTGAGGCGCTGCTCAAAGATGTCGTCGACACACAATCGACTTGCAAGCAGACAAAGCTGCACATCGCCGATTCAAAGCAGGTCAACACCGGCAAAAACGGTTTCCTTTCATTGGAAACTTCAGCGCTTGCGTTGCTCAATTTGACCGGAGTCGAGACTTCATCGATTCGCAGGATTCTTGAGCAAGTCTGCAAGTCAGCGAAAATGAGTGAGGAGAATCTTGACGATATCCCTTGGTTCGAACACGATCTGAGTTTGCCTGTTGCGGTCGATTTGAGCGTTGTGGAAGCAATGTCTAAACGCCTCCGACAATGTATGGAAAAGAACCACGTTTGTTGCCACCAGATTCAGGTTCAGTTGGTTCCCACGATTCAATTCAATCAACTGCTTGATCAATTTGGAAGCAAGGGTGTTGCCCTTTCCACTCTTGCATTTGAGCTTCTCGGCGACATCTGGAATCCTGGTTTTTTACAGGACACATTGTTCGTCGGAGACAAACATGGCGGACGAAATCGTTACGACGAGTTCCTCGCACAGGTCGTCGGGGATGCCATGATTTTTCGTTTAGAAGAAGGCAGGGCAGTCAGCCGGTATCGAGTCAATTCCACGGAACTTCGATTTCAAGCAAAAGGAGAATCGCACCTGCCAGTCGCTGCCGCATCGATCATCGCAAAATATCTCCGCGAAGTGACGATGATCCAATTCAATAAATTTTGGAACGAGCATTGCCCTGATGTGAAACCGACTAAAGGATATCCCGTCGACGCCAAACGGTTCCACCAGGCGATTCAAGAAGTGCAACATCAACTGAAAATCAAAGATGAGGTGCTGTGGCGGAAACGTTGAAATGACTTGGTTTTCAGGACCGTCGCGAAAACTGAACTGAGACGCAAACAAAAACAAGTCTTTGCATATCGGCTTGGGCACTGTAAAATTGAGGTGGAGGCTCTTCACAATGAACCAACTTCCTGACTGGTCACTCTCATGGTGAAACATCTTTCGATGATTGAGGAATGGAGACGGCGTTTGAATGAACTGTCGCTGCCGAAGGATTCGTCGCGCGAATCGAGTTGGTTGCAAGAGGTTCAGGCGAAGGTGCTTCGCTATTTCATTTCTCGGTATGAAGGCAATGAACGATACGAACGTGAATTTCCTCCTGTTCCGTCTGAACTCACTTCACCCAGAATTCAGATAGCGAGATTCAACACGACAGACACGTCACCGTCTGGTCGAAATGTGTCAAGTCAAACAGTGCCAGGTCGAACGATGAAAAGCCGTATGGAAATACGACAGCTACTTGAAAGAATTCGAGACGTCAGCAACTCGCACATCAATAGATGTTCGTAGAGAGTTTTTGAGAGGAAATTACAAACGAGTTTCTATGTGAGTAGTGAGTTTCATTCCAGTGCTGATCAGAATTTGGATTTTTCGTTATTCTTCAATTCGATTCTCCGCTGCGCCAACATCCATATGGCGCTCATTGAGCATCCGGTGAGTCACGAGGTGGAGTAATCTGCTGGGGCGTTCTTCCGAACCGTAATTGCCACTTGCGATTCTCTCGGTGTGAAGTGTCAGAGATCAAATGAGGGTTTTGTTAATGACGGTGTTTGTGTGAAATGTTACATGATCCTAATCCCAGGCGTATTGCTCGTTCAACTCAATGCCGTGCCTTTCACAAATCTTGCGGAACTCATTCTGGAACGACATCTTTTGATGATGCTCTTCCTGGTTATAAATGTACTGCTTAACCGAGGGGATCATTGACTCGCTGACGGCGAAAGCTCCGTACCCGGCCTTCCAGGAAAAATCGCTGGTCGCTGGACTTTGTTTCTTGATCCATTTGCTCGTTTCAGTTTTCGCTTCTTGTATGACTTTCATGATTGCGAACTTGCGACTCAAAACGCACAGAATGTGAACGTGATCTTCTGTTCCATTGATCGTGATGGCAGGCGTGTCGACATTGTGACGCAGAATCGTTGCCATGTAGGCATACAAGTCTGTGCGAAGTTCAGGGCTGTGCAGCCAGGGTTTGCGGCCCTTCGTCGAGAAGACAACAT
>JAJDEL010000460.1 GCA_029259835.1 Planctomicrobium sp.
GAGGAAGTTTCGGAGGAAGGAGAAGTCACTTTTCGTGATTAACACAAACGCTGTCAGTCCACCAAAGATCATTAGTGTGAACACCGCAGCCTGTGTGATGATGTCGCCACCACCCGGTCGTGTTTGAATTATCCAGAGTAAGGGGGCAAAAAAGATTGCCTCGGCGAACGCGTAAAACCCAAGACCTGCATATTGCAATCCCGGGTTCGCTCCTGTGGCAGCCATTCTGTGAGCAGCAGTACTGGCAACCATAAAACCAATAAAGAAAATCCAAAACCTACCAAAGAACACACTTGCCAGTGGCTCTACGATTGATGGTGTGTTGACCATGATCGCTGCGAGCGTCACGAAGACCGCAACCGCACCAGCAACATGAATGTAAACCCGTCGGATAAACGCCACGCGTTCTGACAGTTCCGCATCAGCAACGAACAAATCGCGTTGTCCGTAAACATCGTAATCTACTGGATGATTCATGTGACCGCCTCGGTATTGGTTTTGAAAACTTGCCCGAATTGTTTTGGGCTGTGTGTGAACGATGTGTTGCGGGAATTGTAAGCTATTCTCCTTCCTGATCTAGTTCTGCAATCCGATTTTCCCAGAAATCGACATCTAACTCAGGATCATTTTCATTGGAATCGGATTTTTCCTCTTCAATATCTGGGGCTGATGCCTCACTCGCAGGCGTTTTCGGAGTTGCAGGAGTTTTCTCGCGTTGAGTTTTCTCAACACGCTTCATTTCCCGCTGAACATCCGATTCAATCTCGTTGATGTCAATATCGCCGAATTCCTGAAACCATTCTTCTGCATTTTCAGGCACGGCTCTGCCATCGGTTTTGGAGCTTTCGGCCGCAGTCCCATCGCGTTGTTCTCTCGCAAATCGTTGCAACTGTTCCACAAATTCTTCGGAATCAATCGCATGTGCCCGCCTAACACGAGCAGCCTTATGAAGACGATGATCGCTCGACACGACAATCAACTGCTTTGGAGCCGAATGTTCGGAGATAAAGTCTTCAATTTCATCATCCGCTTCACGATTCGGCGGCGAAAAGAAAACCAACATCCCATGAAACTGAAATTCGGCACTGACCGGACGGTCAGAACTGTGACCATCGAAAACAATCGTTGTTCGTAACCGTTGTTCCGGGGTGAGACCATGGCGGATCAGTTGCAGCAGCCGCTGCCGCGCCCGTTCCATGTCGCCAGGACCATAACGCTGACGAGCCAGACCGGCGGCGTGCATCAAGTTATAGCCATCAATAACGAAATCAAATCGCATACGATCTTCTACGATTGCCTGTGCTTGTTTGATCCACCTCAAAAAACTTACACTGCGGAGTATAACGCATTTGACCCTGTCAGGGACGACCAATCGACCACACAGGAACATCATGAAGAAGAAACGTAAAGTGATCGGATGGCGGGAATGGGTCGGGCTGCCGGAACTTGGGATCGATGCGATCAAAGCCAAAATCGATACCGGCGCGACCACGTCATCGCTTCATGCTCTCGATATTGAAACATTCCAGCGCGATGGTCAGGATTTCGCGCGGTTTCAAATTCATCCATTCCAAAAGAACACGAAGATCACCATTCAGACAGAAGCACCGCTCATTGAATACCGCACTGTGAGAAGTTCCAACGGGCAGGAAAGCTCACGACCGGTCATCCTGACGAAGATTGTACTGTTTGACGAAATTTGGCCGATTGAGTTAACACTTGCGAATCGCGATCAGATGGGTTTGCGGATGTTGCTCGGTCGCCGTGCAATTCGAAAGCGATTCCTGGTTGACCCCGGCTCCTCATATCGCGACAGTGCCCGCGTTCCGAATGATCCACAATCAGGCAGCGACTAAAAATTGCTGCTGCCCGCCTCAACCCTAAGTGTTTTTATGTAAAATGAGATTCATCCTTTACTCTACCGTTGATTTGCGAGTAAGCCCGAAGGGCTGTCCCTATGTGTCAGCCCAAGGCAGAACGAAGTGCCGCCCTGGGGAAAGAATGGGCATCTCAGACCGAGTCCCAACGGGACGGCTCTAAAAATGGAACCTTGTTTCTCTTGCCGTAGGGCCACCCCGTTCGGGTTGAATTCGCCTGTTTTAACCGTTTCTCAAGGCTGTCGCCTTGGGCTGACATAGTATTGGCCCGTCGGGTCGATTGACTTTCGTCAACTTGTGTATCAACGAAAAACTGTATCTCTCTCGCCAGGGGAAGGGGCATGTGTTGCCGTGAGACGAGTGTGATTCAATTTTTTAAACACGTTTTAAGTAACAAATCAACTTCATGAAAATCGTCATCCTGTCGCGAAATGCGGCTTTGTATTCGACCGCCAAACTTCAACAGGCTGCGGAAAAACGCGGTCACGAAGTGGTGATCATTGATTATCTGCGTTGCTTTATGAATATCGCCTCGCGTCGTCCCAGGATCATGTTTGCCGGGGAGGAAATCAAAGATGTCGACGCCGTGATCCCTCGCATCGGAGCCTCGCAAACATTCTACGGAACTGCCGTTGTCCGTCAGTTTGAAATAATGGGTGTTTTTTGCGCGAATGAATCGCAGGCGATTACGCGATCCAGAGACAAGCTTCACTGCCTGCAAATCCTCTCTCGTGATGGGATTGGTCTTCCGGTCTCCGGCATCGCACATTCTACGAAAGATATCGACGGCCTGATCGACAGTGTCGGCGGCGCTCCGCTCGTCGTGAAACTTGTTGAAGGAGCACAAGGCAAGGGAGTTATTCTTGCAGAGACAAGGAAAGCTGCCGAAGCGGTGATTGAAGCGTTTCGCGGACTGGATGCGAACATTCTCGTTCAGGAATTCATCAAAGAAGCCGAAGGCAGCGACGTTCGCTGTGTTGTTGTCGATGGAGAAGTCGTCGCATCAATGATCCGCACCTCTCCCGAAGGTGATTTTCGTTCAAACGTTCACCGTGGTGGCATCGCAAAGAAGGTTGAAATCACATCCGACGAACGTGAGACCGCGATTCAGGCTGCTGAGTCAATGGGACTGAAAATTGCCGGTATTGATATCCTGCGGTCCGCCCACGGTCCAGCCGTTATGGAGGTCAACTCTTCCCCCGGTCTGGAAGGAATCGAAATGTCCACCGGCATTGATGTCAGTGAGAAGATCATCAAATACCTCGAACTGCGAGCAGGTTCTCATCAGAATCAGGATACGATCAAAGGGTGAGAAATGCAGTCGAACAACAAAGTGGAAAATCGACAATCAATCGCTTCACGGCAGGGTCATCTCGAGATCACTTTTGCATCTTTTTCCGTCTTGAGTTTGAAGTATTGAACCCCCGTTCGTTACAATGAATTGTGTTCGCATCTCGGCACAGGGCACGATTGCCAATTCAATCCTAATTTCAGACATTGGACGGAACAATCAAATGAACGAACCACCTGAGTTTCCAGAACTACCTTTGATTGTGCTCTCAATACACAGCCCCAAAACTGGTGAGCAGAAAATCGAAATCGCAGCAGGCAAGAGTGTTGTCTTCGGTCGCGACGCATCATCTGACCATGCTGTCAATGATCTCCAAATGTCGCGCAGTCATTTCCGCATTGTCAGCACGGACCGTTCTTGGATGTTGCATGATCTAGCCAGCAGTAACGGAACACAGCTTAACGGCAAAAATGTGACGGAAAGCGAGATTAGCGATGGCAACATCATTCTAGCTGGCGAGACACAATTTCATGTCAGTTTTTCGAAATCGTCTCCCGACGACTCAAGCGATGGCAATTCTGAAGGTTGGCAATTCGGTGAAACGCTCGACAATCTCACAGTCCCCGATGACGAAGATCATAAACTTTGATGAGAGTCAATAAAGCCTGCGAGTTTGCCGCATCTGGTCATGTGCATTTTCAACCGATAGGTCGAATCTTTATCTCTAACTGACGTGACCACCTGCGAACTCCATGAGTGCGAATTGATCTCATCACCCAGTGTCTCGTCAACATGGTTGTCAGTAATCACTGCCCGAGACCGTCTCTCCGCCAGTTGCCGTGCAGAGTTTCTTGAGGACTTCTGGATCGATTGATTCGGGAAGGTATCGTGCGCTGCCGTCGCCGAACACTACGTTGGCTCCTCCTTCATGATACGAAGAGAGCAACCCACCTGATTGTCCTTTCGCTTTTTCCGGTAAGTTGATTCCGATTTGCATCGAGTCCAGGTCCACATCGCGAGGCTCACTCCACGCAATATTCTGCCCGCAGGCTTCGACGATCATCAGCGTTTGTGAAAGGCCATCTCCGCCGGAAATCACGCTGAGATTCAATGACTTCTTTTTTCCCCACATCGCGTTGGCGCCGGTGATTGCTGCGTAGCCGGTTAACCCAAAGCCTTCGGAGGTGGTAGAAGATGGGGCTGATAGACATTCATAGACCTCGATCAGAGTCTCGGCGATCTCGTGATTGGGTCCTTCATTCCAGGGCTGGTCAAATTGATATCCGTCATGTAAAGATTGCTGTTCGAGATACGGCAGAAGTTTCACACGCCAACTATGTGGCGGCTCACCCGTTTCGGTCGCAGGGATATCTCCTTCATGTTCTGTTGTGTAAAAATGAATTGCCATGCCAACATTCCGCATGTTGTTCAGGCACTGCATTTGACGTGTGTTGCGTCCTCCTATCCGAGGTCGTGATAACAGGGAAAACATCACGAGTAACGACAGGGAAACCAATGGAAACAATATCCAGAACTTTTTCATTGATCTACCATTGGAAAGTGAACATGCAATCGAAAGTGAATCGCGTTTAATCATCAGTAATCTGAACCGGTTAACATTTCTCCACCGGTTGCTGTGCAGAGTTTTTTGAGAATTTCTGGATCGATTGATTCGGGAAGGTATCGTGCGCTGCCGTCGCCGAAGACGACGTTCGCTCCGCTTTGATGATACGAGGAGAGCAAACTATTGGGCTGCCCGGATTTCTGATTTGGCAGGTTAATCCCCACTCGCATGGAGTCCAGATCCACATCGCGCGGCTCACTCCACGCAATATTCTGCCCGCAGGCTTCGACGATCATCAGCGTTTGTGAAAGGCCATCTCCACCCGAAATCACGCTGAGTTGCTGAGAGTTCTTCTTCCTCCACATTGCGTTGGTACCGGTAATTGTAGCGTACGCTGTCAATGCGTAGCCTTCTGATGTCGTAGAAACTGGAGCATCTGGGCATTGATAGACTTGGAGCTGAGACTTGGTGATCTCGCGATTTTCCCCAACGTTCCAAAATTCAGTATCGTCGTATCTTTGGCGGAGCGCTGATTGTTCAAGGTAGGGAAGAAGATCCACACGCCAACTATGTGGTGGATGACCTCCTTCGGTCGCAGGAATGTCTCCCCGGTGATCTGTAGCGTAAATTTGAATCGCCACTCCGGCATTCCGCATGTTGTTTAGGCATTTTGGCCTGCTTCCAATTCTTGCTTGTTGTGTGCCTGGCATGAAAAGCCATACCAGTAGCAAAAGGGCAACAACGAATTGAACGAAGAACCAAATTTTTTTCATTGGTCTGCCATTGGAAAGTTAAATTGTAAGGGACAGGGTGGCTGGGGCGCTCTTGAGACTGTGCTGTAAGTGATACGTTTTCTTGTGTGAACGAGTGGGGATGATATTGATTCGTTGCAGCCCCAGACGTAGGTGGTGACTGCAACTTCTGGGGCTAAGACTGTCACTTTTGACTTGACTCTGAGACTGCGTCGGGTGTTCAATTTTCATACACGATTTCACTCGGCCCCAGCCACCCAGTATGTAGAAGTCACCATGTTCAATGGGTGGCTGGGGCGCTATGACGCTGTCCTCTTGAAGTCGAAGTTCATAGCCCCAGACCAGTATCGACAAGCCATTCAGGTGGAATCGAATCAGGCATGAGAGGCACAATGCTTTGATCAACGTACCAGGCTGCGCTCGACCACTTCCACTCGCTCGCCCTTGTCACCAATTGTGGACGACATGGGTTCTCGTGAACGTAATCAATCATCTTCAATAGTGTTGATCCTTCCGTGATGTTCCGGTCATATCCACCACCTGATTGCCAGAACAGATATTCCTTCCTCGTTCCTCGTTGACGCTCGATTCGAGGAAGCCATTCGGGAGCATTCTCTTTGAGCCAGGCGATTGCTTTTCTGGCCACTGGTTCCTTGATCAAACGACGGACGGCTGAAATGTCATAGTGAGACTGACGAGGATGTATGATTAAATGGACATGGTCAGGCATGAACACCCATGCCCAAAGATCAAATTCCAGTTTGATTCGCGCATTCTCAATTGACGCCACCAACCATTGGCAAGTTCGTTCGCGTTCCAAAAATGGAAAACGATGGTAGCACGAAAATGTCAACTCGTGCGCATGTCCTGGATCATTGATGTTCTTGCGATGAGGTTTGTTCGGGCGTCGTGCTGGGGCCATCGCGTTTTCTTCTATCTTGGCTTTGTGACGGGTGGCTGGGGCGCTCTTGAGACTGTGTCGTAAATGTTACGTTTTCTTGAATGAACCAGTTGTAGGAAACTGAATCGTCACAGCCCCAGACATGGTGGTGGTGACAATTTCTGGGGCAGTGTCGGTCACTTTTGACTTGGCTCTGTGGCTGCGTAGGGTGTTCAAACTTTCATTCAAAATCTCATCAAGCCCCAGCCACCCATATTTAGGATTTATATAGATTGTTTTACTTCTCAAAAATCTCCAACCACATCACCACCGCTGGCAGTGCTGAGGGCCTTTAATACGTCCTTGTCCATGTTTTCACTCACATAGTGAACGCTGCCGTCTCCCATGAGTGCTTGAATTCCTCCGGTGTGAAATGACGACAATGCACCTTCTGATCGTCCGAGTTCCTTGCCAGGCGCGTTCATGATCAATTCAGATACTGAGAGCTGCACATCCTTCGGCTCTGCCCAGGCAATACGCTGCCCGCAGGCTTCGACGACGAGCAACGTGTTACTGGTGCCATCGGTGATGTCTCTGATTCTCAATGATTCCTTTGGTTGCCAAATCGTTTCCGTCCCAACCAAAGCGGCGTACGCCGTGAATGGAAATCCGTCCACACCTGTCATAAACGGATCACTGGGACATTGATAAACACGCAATTTCGTTTTTGCAATTTTTTCGTTACTGCCAGTGTTCCATTTCTCTGCGAAGTCATATGTGCCGTGTAATGTTTTGAGTGGCGGCTCGTCTCGATATCCTTGACCAAGAAAAGGCAGCAAATCGACCCGCCAGCTATGCGGCGGTTGATCTGACTGGTGAGACGGAAACCGTTCATAGGTGTCGTGGTAGTTGTGAAGTGCCAGTCCAATTTGCTTGAGATTGTTTTTGCACTGCGTGCGACGACCTGCTTCGGGTGCCCCAAGGACAACTGGAAGAATGCACGCAAAGTAAAGCAGGAAGAACATTGTCGCGTAGATACTGAAATGGCCCCAACGCGATTTATCCCTCAAAGTAAGACGTACCCATTGCAGGAGTATTGCCATCACGACGATGAACCAAGCCGAGAGAAGGATTTCTTTAAAAGCAATTGGTTGGCCTGGAAAAAAGTTCATCCGTCGAGTGAAAATTATAGAAAGAACAATTCCAATAAGAATGAACACTACTACGTCATAGTATCTCGGTGTTCGCTTCCTCCGTACCATCAACAAAATGATGCTGAACCCGGTAAGCAACCACAGCATATGAATGCCCATCGACCCCCACGTGTTCGTTGACCAAGGCTCCGGTGGAAACTCATACATGATTGGTTCTCTTTAAATTAAAAGTCGACATAGTCTTCGCCACCGTTGCGAGTGATCAGGCTGTGGATGACTTCGGGGGATGTCGATTCCGACAGGAAGCGAACGCTGCCGTCTCCGAGTAGTACTCTTGCCCCACCGAGGTGATAGGATGAAGCAATGCCGTCAGAATGATTCGGTTTGCTGCCGGAAAGGTTGACGCCGGTCGGTGTGTCCTCGAAGGAGACATCTCTCGGCTCAGCCCAGGGAATGCGTTGCCCACAGGCTTCGACGACCATAATGGTGTTGCTGGTCCCGTCCGTGATCTCTCGAATCTTTCCACCTTCGTCATCTGGCCAGATTGTGTTCAGACCTGTCACAGCAACATAGGCAGTCGTTGGGTATCCGTCCGGCCCCGGTTCGTATCGGTCACTGGGACACTTAAAAATTTTCATTTTAGTTTTGGCGATGGATTCGTTGCCTTCTTTATTCCAGCGGAGATCGTAGTTGTATTCTTTTTGCATCGGGGCATGATCAATGTAAGGCAAGAGATCAATGCGCCAACTATGGGGAAGCTCACCAGAAGCTGCCGCTGGGAACTGCGAGTAAGTGTGATGGAAGTTGTGAAGGCCGATTCCGATATGTTTGAGGTTGTTTTTGCATAAATTTCGACGTCGTGGGCTAGTGGGCTGCTGAATTGCAGGCATCAACATCGCATAAAGAAGTCCTCCGCTGATCGTCATTGCAATTACACTCAGAATGGCGCCTTCGCTGTCCCCTTGTTCTATAAGCCGATTCAAAACGCGAACTATCGTGCTGACTGCGGAAATCCACACGACAAAAATGAAAATGCCAATATATTCTGGTAGGGGAGCAACCGAGCGATCCACGGACAGCAAGATCACCGTCACTAAAGTTGCGGCACCGAAGGTGAGCATCGAATCATAGAAATGCGGCTGTCGTTTTCGGCGAATCAAACAACACATAAAGCCGAGACCAGCGATCATGACAAACGAATGCCAACCGAACAGCCACCAGCTTGTGACTGTGAAAAATGGTTGATAGTGATTCGGTGGGAAGTCGTACATGATGCCTCACATTGTAGATGAAAAGTTACTCGGGATCCGTTCATCGTTGCGATGGGTGGCTGGGGTGCTCTTACGCTTGTGTAGTAAGTTTTGCGTTTTCTATACGTGGGACATGTGGATAAAAAATTGAATCATCACAGCCCCAGACGCGGTGGATGCAACTCCTGGGGCGATCGCGATTTCTATTCATGTCACTCTGTGGCTGCGTAGTTCATTCTCTCTTTCTCGACGATCTGATTCAGCCCCAGCTACCCACAGGTTTTGCAAAGCTTCATCCAAATTCAAAAATCGCCGACATCTTCCCCACCGTTGCGAGTGATCAGGCTACTGATGACTTCGGGATCGATATTTTCGGATAGAAAGTGAACGCTGCCGTCCGCCAGCAAAACTTGCACGCCGCCGGTGTGGTAGGACGACATGAGGCCATCGGAATGATGACGTTCGCGGCCCGGGAGATTCATGCCAAATGTGGTCTCGCTCAGTTTGACATCTCTCGGCTCTGCCCACGGAATGCGTTGCCCACAGGCTTCGACGGCTAGCAGAGTATTGCTGCTGCCATCTGGCACCTTGCTCATGTGAATCGCCTCTTCTCCTGGCCATATTGAGTTTGAATCGATGATGGCTGCGTATGCCGTAAACGGGTACCTCGCTTCTTTTGGGTGATACGGATCTGACGGGCACTGATATGCTGCTAGCTCGAGCTGCGAGAGTTCGACGTTAGCCCCTTCGTTCCACTTCGAATTGAAGTCGTATTCGTTGTAGAGCGGGGCCTGATCAATGAATGGCAAAATGTTCACTCGCCAACTCTGCCTTGGCTTTCCAGCAAATGCTGCCGGGAATGTCTCGTAGGTGTCGTGGTAATTGTGAAGAGCAAGGCCGATTTGCTTGAGGTTGTTTTTGCATTGAGTGCGTCTACCTGCGGTACGCCCTCCAACAACCGGTTTCAACGTGAAAATTAAAGCCAAAATAACCAGACAACCGAGCCACCAACCGGAACTAATTGCCGCACCGCTCCCATATGGTCGATCTTGATTTTCAAGTCGGACCCAATTTGCAATCGTTGCAACGATCATTCCAGTCCAGGCGATGACCAGAAAGCTGAAATGCGGATACATCATCCTGTACGGCGTTCCGTAGTCCTGTATCAAGCAATAGGTCTGCCCGATCGCGATGCCCAGAAAGATACTGGCATCAAAGACTCGAAGTTCGCACTTCCGCCTGAGCATCCAGAACATTATCCCTGTCCCAACCCAGACAACGATTGCACCGATCACATTCGCCCAGAGCGTCGAAGGGTGTGGTGGGAAGTCGTACATTGAAACTTGGCCGCAAGGGTCCTGATTTGAGAGACTGACTGCCAGTATCCTCTTTTAAATACGTTGGATCAAGAAGTTTCGTTGGATAGGGTTGCCTTTCGCCGGTTGCTGGCTGTTTCTTTCAGATGCTGGTACGGTTTCTTTTCAAAGAAAATTGCTGACACAACGAGGATTGAGGAAAGACGATGCAGACCGCACTTTATGGATCGATTGGCTGGAAACATCCATTTGGAATTTTTCAGGTTCTGGAATGGGCGAAGGAGTTTGGTTGGGACAGTGTTGACGCACGCGGGATGACGCTTGACATTCCTGGCGGTCCGAAGAAGCAGTTGACGGCGTTTGGGTACGACATGCTTGGTCCTCGGCAGATTCGCCCGACAGCTCGGCAGCAGATTCGTGCTCGCTGCGAAGAGGTCGGCGTGCCGATTATTTGTCTCTACGTGGCAAGTCCAGTCAATCTGGAAGGACAACTCGGCGACGACAATCGAGCGTTGTTCAAAGAGTTCGTGCAACTGGCAGCGGACATGGGGATTGAATGGGTCCGGGCAATCAACAACACAACAGAAAGCTACAGCGACGAACCGTTCACAGAAGAAGAAGCGTTTGCGCGGACGGTCGCTGGTCTCAGAGAGGTCGGTCAGTTTGCTGCCGATTTGGACGTGGGCATTCTCATTGAGAACAACGAAAATACGACGACCTCGTGCGCGGATGAACTTCTGGCGATGCAGAACGAAGTCCGCGGCAGTTGCCGAATCGGGATCGCCTACGACGGCACGAACGCCTACTTCCAAGGACTCAACGAACTCGACGAGCTTCAGGAACTCGCCGGTTCGGTCGATTTCCTGCATCTCAAAAATGTGAAGCGGCATCACGACCCGACGTTTTCTTATCTCCCACGCGGAGACTTCAGTTACGAATGGACATCCTTGCAGCATGGCGATGTCGACTGGCAAGCGTTTCTGGAATTGGCTGTCGAGGGAGGTTTCGACGGTCCGCTCACATTTGAGTACGTCAATCCGTTCAAAGGGATGCCTGCCGACTATTGGAATATCTTACGAGAACCAGAAGCCGCAGCGGCAGAAGAGATTGCGTTTATCAAGAAAGTTTTGAAAGAGTTGAATCCCCCAGAGTAGAGCGGATAGCGTGAGTCGTTGATCTGCGAAATTTCAATATCGGGTGAACTTATTGAGAGCATCAATCGTCCGGAGAAAGAGATGCTGGTCAGTCTTCAACAAAGGCGATAAGATTTCGACCCACGGATTGATCGATTTTCTACAAACGTAATGAAACAACAGGCGAGTGAGTGATGGAAAGTGACTTTCGGGACAATGCAAATGTGTTGATGGAGCGCATCGTTCAGCTTAAGGACTCTCTTTGACTACGATGTGAAAATTCAGCGCGTCGCAGAGATTGACGAACTCATGGCGGCGCCAAATTTCTGGGACAACCAGGAGAAGGCACAGGAACTCATCGGCGAACTGCAGCGGGTGAACGCTGTGATTAAGCCTGTCGGGGAACTTGTCTCTGGGGCTGGAGATGTTGAGGTGCTCTTTGAATTTGCAGAGATGGAAGAAGAGGGAGGAGCGTCCGAACAGGAACTTGTCACAACTGTCGAGGATTTGCAAAAGAAGCTGGAAGCGGTTGAACTTCAATCAAGTATGAAGAACCCTGAAGACGCAGGGAACGCCTACGTGACGATTCAGGCGGGCGAAGGTGGCACGGACTCTGCGGATTTCTGTGAGATGTTGATGCGGATGTACCTCCGCTGGTTCGAACGCACCTCTGGTTACAAAGCGGACGTTGTTGATATCTCCGAAGGTGAAGAAGCCGGCCTGCGAAACGTGACTCTGCACGTCAAAGGAGACTACGCATTCGGATACCTGAAAGGTGAAACAGGGAACCATCGACTCGTCCGGATTAGCCCGTTTGATTCAGCAGGTCGGCGACATACATCGTTTGCCGCAGTTGATGTGATCCCCGATTTCGGTGAGATGGAAGTGATCGACATTGACTGGGATAAAGATGTTCGTGAAGACACCTATCGCGCAGGGGGGGCTGGTGGACAGCATGTCAACAAGACAGATTCAGCGGTCCGTTTGACGTACCTCCCGACGAACGTCGTTTCACAATGTCAAAGCGAGCGGAGCCAACACAAGAATCGTGCATCCGCCAGGAAAATGTTGCAAGCGAAACTGTTCCAAATCGAACAGGAAAAGAAGAGCGCCGCTGCCGCTGCACGCCGTGGAGAAAAATCCAAGATCGGTTTCGGTGGTCAAACAATTCGGCACTATGTTTTGCAACCGCAGCAATACGTTAAAGACGACCGCACCGAACTCAAACTCAATAACCCCTTCGAAATCCTTGATGGTGATATCGATGAATTGATCGAAGCGTATTTAAGATGGAGTATTGCGAAGTAAGGGAACTCCACTCATCTCCCGGAAATTTCACTCCAGTTCTTCTGCAACGATTTCTTCAAGTGTCTCCTCGTTAAACACATCTTCGTCACCACCCCACCATTTACGGTATAGGTTGAGTAAGTCGGAGCGTGTTTCAACAAATGCTGGCGAAGTCCACACACACTTTAGGGGATACTCCTCCCTGCTTCCTTCTCCGAGAATGATGGTAATGTGAGTTCTTATGATGATTGCTTTCAATGCGAGTACAATGAGGATGTCAGAATCTGCCACCCCGAGTGGTAGCTCGTTGAACTTCGAAAATTTAGGCCCGCAGAGAATCGTGTCAAGCCCTGACATACCTTTCATGTATTCGACGTACGAATTTTCAAATTCTTGTTCAAATCGAAATAACTTATGTCCTTTTTTAATCGCGACAATTGAATCCAGAATGGTTTTCGTGTCCTCTTTACCAAAAACTTCAATGAGTTCATCTTCCGTGGAGAAGAGACCATATTCATTGACTTCTGGTTGCTTCTTCTCCGATTCATTCTCTGAAACGGTCGCCTGAAAAGAAGTTTCGTCATCGACACTGCTTGAGCAACCCGAAAAAGCAACTCCAATCACAATGATCACTAACAAACAGCTCGCATAGCTACTGAAATCCGTCTGGTCAAAAACCATAATCTTCTCGCCGATAACTTAAAGTCGAGGAATAGAGACTAGCGTATTCAAGCTGGACTGCGTGTGCGAGTCAATGAATCGCCATCAGAAATTCGTCAGTTGGAAAAAGGGAGTTAATAGACGCTGTTGATGA
>JAJDEL010000047.1 GCA_029259835.1 Planctomicrobium sp.
CTTCCCAAGTCCCTCGGACGGTCAATTTGTACTGGTCGGTGACCAGTGATCGCCATGTGTTCGATCCGTCCCCTTTTGCCGAAGTCAGTTTGCCTTCGCAGTAGACGGATTCGACTGCCGGTTCATTACCTTCGCCGGTCACGGCAGCAGCGAGATTGATACCAGTGCATGTGCCAGAATCTTCGACGCCGCAGAGCGAAAGCATCGTTGGCATTAAGTCGATGGAATTGATCAGCGTTTGCGACTTACGAGCGGATGGAATCTGCCCTGGCTTGCGCATGATCAGCGGAACGTGCAGCGATTCATCTTCCGGTTCGCCTTTGCGGTACTTGCCGTGCGAACCGGCCAGTTCTCCATGGTCGGAACTAAAGACGACGAGGGTGTTCTCTTCAAGTCCAGACTCTTTCAGGTACACGATCAATCGCCCCATTTGATGATCGAGTGATTCGCACAGGCCATAGTACCCAGCCAATTCACGAGCGGCTTTCTTCCGGTGAGCTTTAGGAACGTTCGGTCGAAGTTTGATTTCTTCTTCGGCGTAACGCTGGAATTTCTTTGGCGGCTTGAAAGGCGTGTGTGGCGGTCCCCAAGAGAGATAACAGCAGAACGGCTGCTTCTTGTTTTGTTCCATGAACCGGATTGCGAGATCAGTTTGCAAGATCGGTTCGTAGTAAGGATCAGGCAAGTGCCCGACTGTTTCGTGCAGTGGCTTTCCTTCGTTGTCAAAGCCCCAGTGGTCGTGATATGTATGCCCTCGGTTGAAACCCTCAAATGTGTCGAACCCGCGACGTCGCCAACCCGGTGGGACGAAGCCAGGCTTTTTTGGGCCGTCGATATGCCATTTTCCGACGTAATGTGTTGCGTAACCGGCTTGGCGAAATTGCTCCGGCCAGCAAACTTCTTCAGGCGGCAACATCAAGTTGTTTGTCAGCATCCCATGTTGGTGCGAATGTCTGCCTGTGAGCAGACACGACCGGTTCGGTGTACATACTGGATTGGCGGCGTAGGCGCGTTCGAAATTCACTCCTTCTTCGGAAAGTCGGTCAATGTGTGGTGTCCGGACGATTTCATCAGTCGAATGCCCGAATGCGCTAAATCGCCACTGATCAGCGTAAACGAACAGCAAATTCGTTGGCTGGGTCGATTCTTGAGCCGCTCCTTCGCTCTGAGTAACTGTGGAGAGTGTCGCTGCACTCGCGGCAAAGGTGCTGGTCTTGAGGAAATCACGCCTGGACTGGGACGACATTGCAAATCTCCGTTGTTGAATTCATACGTTCGTCACCGTTTATAGTGCCCACTGGTAAAATTGTCGCATTCCTCACACATTTTTGTCCTGCGGAAGCAAAATGCGACTTTGTTATTCAATAGTGATATAACTCAGTGACTCCCAGATACACAAGTGGACGATGATATGTTTTGTCTGATCAGTGTTGTCTCGTCATGATTCGCAAGAGATAATAGAATCGCCACTCTTTGATTCATTCGATTTCAAAGTCTATTTTCCAATGTCCACTCACAGCCCAGTTCAAGAACCTGTTGTGAAGCGTCAGCATGACGTGAGCAGTGGTCAAGAACCGCGCCGAGGACGGTTTCGGCCGAGAGCTTTCGAGGTTCTGACGGAAGAGCGGACCTGGTGGCAAAAGACAGTCGACCAGTTCAACGGCAATGAAGGAGCAGGGTACGCAATTTCTTTTGTTGTTCATGTGATTCTGTTGATCCTGCTGGCGATTCCTGTCTTCAATTCATTTGAAGGAGACGAAGGCTTCACAACGCTCGTTGATAATCCGGCGGTCGATCAGACCATCTTTGACGCCCCGCTCGATACGTTGGTTGCCAGTCCAGAAGAGGCGAGTTCTTCAGAGAAATTCGAATCGAAACTGTTTGACCCGACCAGCAGTTATCAGCAAGCGATTCCACAACTCAAAGTTGATACGGAGACGAGTGTCAAGAAAGACGGAGATGGAACCGGAGCCGATGGAACATTTGGTGGTGGTCGAATCGCTGAACCAGAGAACGCGATTAAGGTTGGCAGTTTCTCCGTCTGGCCCTGGCCGATTCTCTCCGGCAAGAGACCGCTCAATGGTGAAATTCGCCATGGAACTCCGGGTGACTTCCCGAAAGCCCGACAGGATTATTCCATTGTCATCCGGATCAAAGTACCGGACGAGAAAAAATATGTCAGGCTTTCTGATTACAGCGGAAGTGTCATTGGAACAGATGGGTATACTCAAAAAATTCCCGATGACGCTTATTATTTTCGAGCGAACGGCCAGTTGGTCAAAGCGAGACCAAGCCACCGCATGCCGGTTATTGACGGCACTGCCGAGATTTTAATCGAAGTTCCCGGTGCCGCATTTGCCGAAATCAAAGACACAATTAAAGTTTATTCTCGAATCCTCGACGAGGAGCAGACGATCGAACTGACTTTTCAGGCGCGGGAGTAAGAAATTTCGCGGAAATGTGTGACAAAATAAAAGCCCGGCATATTCAAAATGCCGGGCTTTTTCTGTGAATACCTCTCTCGACCTTTAATACTCAGTCGCTTTGATAATGCCTGGCATTGGGACCGGGTATTTGCCGTTTTCGTTCAGTTGAACAGGGGCGTCGCCCCCTGGGATCAGGCCGGCGACACCTGGGGCGAATTCGTGCTCGCAGTTGAGCATGTCGTCGTAGGTGATAATTTGACCTGTGTGGGAGGCCATGCGTCCCATGGATGTTACCACGCTCGCTTCGACGCCGCGCTTCACTTCGTTGTATGGCGTGTCGCTGCGAATCGCTGCGATGAGGTGATCCCATTCGAGTTGGTATGGAGTCACTTCTGTATCTGGGTATGCCCAGATTTCGTTTTCCTTTGTCATGTTCTGGTTCTTGAACATTCGTGAACGGGCAGGGAAGTGAGACGATGTCGAAATGATCGCCGAGCCTTTGGTTCCATGCGCGTAGCTTGCGAATTCCTGATGGCAGCCGACCATGTTGCGGCCTTGCATGAAGAACTTGCTACCGTCCGCGAAGGTGTATTCGACGTCGTAGGTGTCGAAGTTCTGGTCGACGAACTTGCCACGGTAGTGGCGACCACCGACAGCTTTGGCTTCGACCGGCCAGGCGTTCTTCATCCAGCAGGTTTCGTCGATATTGTGAATCAGGAAGTCGCTGAACGCGCCTCCACTGGCCCATAGGAATCCGTGGAAGTTTTTGATCTGGTACATCACCTCTGGCAGTGCACCATCGTTCGGAGGTGCGAACGCAGAGCCGGTTGGTCCAACCATACGGTAAGCACGCATCAAAACAAGATCGCCGATTTCACCGTTCTGAATACGATCAAACAATTCCCCACGAGCCGAACAGTGACGGCACATCAGGCCAACGCCGACTTTGAGATTCTTCTCTTGTGATTTCTTCCCCAGTGCAAACATCTTTCGTGCAGAAGGGCCATCGGCGATGACTGGCTTCTCCATAAAGACGTTCAGTCCTTTCTCAATCGCATATTGAAAATGAACCCAACGGAATGCGAGGGGAGTTGTCAGGATGACGACATCGCCCGGGCGGAGTTGGTCCATCACCTTTTTGTAGGCATCGAATCCGATGTGTCGGCTGTCTTCAGGGACATCGACTTGCTCACCAAATTTTGCGGAGAGGGCGCGATGGCTTGTCGAGAGCCGACCATCAAAAACGTCCGCCATGGCGACCAATTTAATTTGCTCATCTTTCACAGACAAAGCATTCGCTGCCGCGCCTGTTCCGCGACCACCACAACCGACAAGGGCAACCTGAATCGTGTTGTCTTCAGCCGCGTACGCTTTCGGCATTGCCATCCCGACAATTGCGGTGGCTGCTGCGACTTTACCAGACGTTTTCAATAACTCGCGCCGTGAGAGCGGAGTCGAATTTTCATTGGACATATGTGATTTCTCCAGAGGTAAGAATCAGTGGATATCGATAGGAAGGAGGCCTAATGTCGCATATTTTCGCTGTTCATGCAAAGCAACAGGCAGCATCAGTTGAAACAGACATCAAGGCGGACGACCCTGTAGGGATGATGACTAATGAACACACCAAAAATGAGCGCCGTTGGCAGTTTTGGGTCGATGTGGGAGGGACGTTCACAGATTGTGTCGCACTTTCTCCATCGGGAACGTTGCACACGCATAAAACTCTCAGTTCTGGGAGAGTGAAAGGTGCTGTCGAAAACGTCGCGACTAATTCTCTGAACGACCATCTTCGCAAAGGTGATCCACCAGATTTTTGGATCGGTTGGACGTTCACCCTGCGCAACTCAGCTGGCCATCTTTTTTTCCAAACAAAAGTGACTCGCTTTGACTCCTCGATCGGAATGCTCACATTCTCCGATCCCATTCCGAGTGAAGTCTCGGTCGGTCAAAGCTACGAGCTTCATAGCGAACTCGAGGCGCCGATCATTTGCATTCGAATGATCCTGAAGTTGCCCCTTGAGGAATCAATGCCGCTGATTGATGTTCGTATGGGAACCACACGTGGAACGAATGCACTGCTCGAACGGAAAGGAGCGCGGACAGCTTTCGTAACAACGAAAGGGTTTGCTGATCTTTTGCTGATCGGCAACCAGGATCGACCGGAATTGTTTGACCTCGATATCAAGAAACCGATTCCACTTTTCGAAACGGTTCTGGAAATGAACGAACGTCTCGCAGCAGACGGAACAATCTTACAACCTCTCGATAAGGCAGTAGCGAAACGGCAATTGCAGAAACTTAAAGCGACTGGAATCGAATCAGTCGCAATCGCGTTGTTGAATTCCTATCGCAACTCGGTTCATGAAGAACAACTCGAGAGATTGGTGCGTGAAGTTGGCTTCTCAGAAGTGAGTCGTTCGAGCCTCGTAGCACCGACAATCAAAATTGTCCCCCGCGCAGAAACGACCGTTCTCGATGCGTATTTGACGCCGATCCTGCGAAGTTATGTTGCTCGAATTCGCGAGTCGCTCTCCCCGGACAGCACACTCAAATTGATGACTTCGCACGGGGGATTGGTGGACGGTTCACGGTTCACAGGCAAGGACAGCATTCTTTCTGGACCTGCGGGAGGCGTTGTTGCGTTCTCTCAAATTGGCCAGCGCGCAGGGTTCGCTCAGTCGATTGGATTTGACATGGGCGGGACCAGTACCGACGTTTCACGCTTCGGCGGGGAACTCGAAATTCAAACAGAAACAATCAAGGCAGGCGTCCGCATTGCATCTCCAACTCTCGCGATAGAAACCGTCGCAGCCGGCGGCGGGAGCATGTGCAGCTTCGATGGCATTCAACTTCACGTTGGCCCAGAAAGCGCCGGCGCCATTCCCGGTCCCGCCTGTTATGGCGGCGGCGGACCGTTGACCGTAACGGATGTCAATGTTGCCTTAGGGCGCGTCTTGCCGGAGCAGTTTCCGTTTCCACTTGATCGCTTAGCAGTGCAAAGACGATTGGAAAAAATTTGCGAGCAGATGGAAAGTTCTGCAGGCAAGACCTACACGCCAGCAGAACTCGCTCAGGGATTCATCGAAATTGCGAACGAAACAATGGCGCGGGCGATTCGCAAAGTTTCGATCCAGAAAGGTTTTCATCCTCAAGATCATCTGCTGATCAGTTTTGGTGGAGCAGGGGGGCAACACGCCTGCGCGATGGCTCGAAGTTTGGGGATTGAGACAATATTGATCCATCCTTTAGCAGGGATTTTAAGTGCCTATGGAATGGGACTCGCCGATATTCGTAAACGCGAAGAAGCATCGATTTTACAATCGCTTTCGAATCAAACGCAGCAAAAAATTGAAACAGCATGGCAGGCGATGGAGCAACGTCTTGTCAAAGAGGTTGAGCGAGAAGGAATTGACCGCAAGACAATTCTGCCGCCGATTCGTTCGCTCTCACTTCGTTACCAGGGACTCGAATCAACAATTGTCATCTGTGAACCAGAAGATGGCGACTTCGCATCCGCATACGAAGAGCAACACGAGCATTCCTTCGGGTACAGACATCAGAACCGTGAGATCGAAGTTGTCACTGCGATTGTTGAAGTTGTCGGGAAAACATATCAGGGGCTACTTGAAAATAATGATTCGCCCTTCACTCTAGACCTCTCCGCACAAGGAGAGGGGACAAAGGTTGCCGCGAATGTCTGGTTCGAGGGCAATGAACTTAAAGCACCGGTTTATTTGCGAGATGACATCAGCCCTGGGGTGAAGATCTCCGGGCCAGCGATTGTTTGTGATGATGGGTCTACGGTTTGGATTGAACCAGGTTTTATGTGCACAATTCAACAGGACGGGGCGCTCCTGCTGGTGCGAGATTGTAAGGGCGAAACAAAAACCTTGGACGCGACAAAGAACGACACGGAGTCTGAGCCGGACCTTATTCGGCTCGAAATTTTTAATAATCAGTTCGCTTCGATTGCCGAGCAGATGGGTCATACGCTCCAGCGGACTTCGGTCTCGACGAATGTGAAAGAACGCCTCGATTACAGTTGTGCGATTTTCGATGTCAACGGCGGCTTGGTCGTAAACGCTCCACACATCCCGGTTCATCTTGGGGCGATGGGAGAAACGGTTCAAGCGATCTTGCGAGACTGCCTAGATCTCAATCCGGGGGATGTCATTATCACGAACGACCCTTACGCAGGTGGGTCGCATCTGCCGGATGTGACCGTTGTCACGCCAGTTCATGATCCTGAAACAGGAGAACTTCTCTTCTTAACAGCTAGCCGCGCTCACCATGCTGAAATCGGTGGAATCACCCCAGGGAGTATGCCGCCGTTCTCAAAAAATCTTGCCGAAGAGGGTGTCTTGATTCGCCAGTTGAAGTTGGTCGATGCAGGAGTATCAAGAGATTCCGAACTTTGCACGCTGTTGGAGTCTGGTCGTTATCCGTCGCGGAATGTTGCTGATAATCTTTCAGATATTGCGGCTGAAGTTGCGGCGAATCAAATGGGATCGAAATTGTTACTCGACCTCATTCAGAGTCAAGGTTCCGAAACGGTTCTCAACTACATGCGTCATATTCAAGCGACTGCATGCCAGAAAATGAAACGTGCTCTCGGTGAGATCCCAGATGCGGTGTACCAGCGGACTGATCATCTCGACGACGGATCTCCAATATGTGTGAAAATCACAGTTGCTGGAGAAAGAGCAATGGTTGATTTCACGGGCACTGGTCCTGTTCTGGCTTCGAATCTGAATGCGAATCGATCCATCGTGACGGCGGCGTGTTTGTATACGTTTCGATGCTTGATTAACGAATCAATTCCGCTCAACGGTGGAGTTCTCGAACCGCTGGAAATCATCTTGCCTGAATGTTTGCTTAATCCACCAAAACGAGACGACCCTGCACAGTGTGCCGCGATGGTCGGCGGAAATGTCGAGACTTCGCAGCGTGTTGTCGATGTCCTTCTCGGAGCCTTAGGCAAGGCCGCAGCAAGTCAGGGAACGATGAATAACCTGACATTTGGTGATGATAACTTCGGCTATTACGAAACAATTTGCGGCGGAGCCGGTGCGACACCGACTGCATCTGGTGCTGATGCAGTCCACACACATATGACGAATACACGGCTGACAGATGTCGAAGTTGTGGAGCATCGGTATCCGGTTCGAATCAAGGAATTCAACATTCGCAAAGGCTCAGGCGGGAGGGGAGATCATTGTGGTGGTGATGGCATCGTCCGGACGTTTGAGTTTTTGAAACCACTCAAAGTCTCTTTGTTGATGCAGCGCCGCGAAGAATTCTCCCCCTTCGGTTTGGAAGGTGGGTTGCCAGGAGAAGTCGGACAGAACCTTCTCAAGAAGTCTGGTTCAGAGGAAACCGAAAATGTTGGCGGCTGCGTTCATCTCGATGTCGATGCCGGTGACCAACTGACCATCAAAACACCAGGTGGCGGTGGTTATGGGGTTGGTTGATATCGCAAAAAGAAAACTTCGCGAACGATCAGTCGTCCACGAAGTTTCAAATCTTGGTAGCACATTGTTTCGGTTTTGCATTAGCGAATATAAATTCCAAAGCCGCGGGTCTGAATTCCAAAACCAGAACCACCATAGTAGTTGCGACCGTAGTAGCCGCCGCGCCCTCCGTAATATCCACTGTGCCCACCATAATAATTGTACGATGGTCGGCTGTAGTAGCTACCATGTCCTCCGCCGTAGTAATTTCGGCTCCTGTAAACAGGTGCTCCGTACCCGCCACCATAATGACCACCCGAGCGACAGGAGCGATGTCCAGCATCTGCGGTGTTGCTGATTGTGAGAAAAGAAAGACCTGCCACGGCGACGATTAACAACATCAATTTCTTCATTTGAAAACTCCTGAGGAGGAAGGAAAGCTGTACCGGGTGTTGTTCAGACGTAGGTAGAACACTCAACCAGATGCCCCGGCACAAACCCCATCCTACGCAATATCGAGGTCCAAACCAGCAGTTTCTGCAACTTCTTCCCTAAGGCGAGTCAGCTCAGGTTGTTAGCGATTTCGTTCAGGTCTCACAGGCGAGTGTGAAGTGTATCAATTTCGCACTGCGAGACATCCGATTGAATACACTTTGAGGCTCGTTCATCAATTCAGAAATGAATCGAGCAGCAGAGCCTCCCGATTCGTTTCGAGTTCCAGCGATGCTCTTTGTGCCGGAAGGACGATTGTCTCACCCTTTCGGAGTATTCCGAAAGATGGGTCGTTTGAGTTCACATTTCCTTGAAGCAAGGTAAGAACATGTGCGCGGTTGTCGTTCGGGAAGTCAAAAGTCGCAGGTCCGCGATGTTGATGAACGACGAAGTAGTCGTTGTTCACAAGCTCTTTTGAGTTCTCTGACTTTGCAATGCCTTGAGGAGTGAGCGGATCGACAGGACCAATTGAAAAGTCGATAGCGTCGAGTCCCAGTTCGAGATGCAGTTCGCGCTGATTACCGAGTGCGTCAACGCGCCCCCAATCGTCAATTCGATAAGTGATGTTGTTCGGTTCCTGGATTTCGGCAACAAGAATACCTGCCCCCAGACTGTGGACCGTGCCAGGCTTCAAGTAGAAGCAATCCCCTTGTTTGACTTCAACACAGTGAAGGCAGTCGAGAACTGTTCCGTCCGCGATTGCATTCTCGAAACAAGAACGATCAACGCCCTCTTTGAGTCCAATGTAAATACGGCTTCCAGGTTGTGAGTCGAGAACAACCCACATCTCTGCTTTGCTTGAACATAGCCCTAAAAAAGCTTCAAAGTTCTTTTTGCCAGGATGAACCTGAACCGACAAATCCTTGTTGGCATCCAGGAACTTGACCAATAGCGGAAATCGATCTCGTAATGAGTGAACGCCAAGAAGTTCATCTCGATGTGAGAGCATGAGTTCGCGAAGTGTTGTGCCTTCAAAAGAACCTTTCGCGACCACGCTCTCGTCGCCTGGAAGATCAGCGACTTCCCAGCTTTCAGAGACGTCTTTGGCATCACCAATTGTTTTATTGAGTTCGCTGCCCAGGCGCCTCCCTCCCCAGAGAGCGTTCTTCAAGATCGGGTGAAATCGCAGAGGGTCCATTGATCGTAATGTTCTGATGTTGTTTGGGAAGCGTCACCCGCATGACGCAAATTTGACGCAGGGATGATGGCTCGTTTGAAGGATGAGTACAAGCTGGAATGTAAGCTTAGTTCTCTCAAAGGTCACTTTCTCAATTTAATACCGAAAATTTTGTTGTATGACTGCAATTTAAAAGGGTCATAGTCCAGGGCTGGTCAAAAGTTCAATTGAGGTTTGGTACGGGAAATGTATGTGACTGGGTAAGACGATTTTGGTTCACTTTTATGTAAGGATGACCATTGAATGCTTGCCCCGAGCGGAATTTGTTGCACTTTTTGCAACAGATTCCAGACCCTCGTGGGCGCCAGGGACAGCGTCACTCACTTTCGGCCATGCTGGCCACAATTATCTGTGCGGTCCTTTCAGGAT
>JAJDEL010000461.1 GCA_029259835.1 Planctomicrobium sp.
TCGCATCCGCATCGCGAAGCTTTTTCACAATCTGCTCAGGCGTGTGACGTTTCCGTCGTCTCGTATTCATCAAGGTCTCCTCTGCCCAAAGGGCGGTTGAAACCTTCATAACAAATGGATCAAGTTTTTAAAGGCAGACCATCAGCAAGTCGGCCAGACTCTCCCTGACGGAATCAGGGAGAAAGCTCTATCAAAAAACAGTGGTCAACGCGAATAGTGACAATCAACAATCGTGGTCGGCCGACGACTCACTACCTCGCTTGGCCTTCGATCAACTTGGCAGGTGAACGGGAGAACAATCTGCAACTGCCTCACCCCGCTGGCCGGTGATGGTGCGTTGCTATTGCCGGCCGGCTTTTTTTGTGAAGACGAATGCCCTCTGCTCGCGATTCATTGTTGGGCGGAGTGTTTTTGATCCGAAAACCGCTCCCGTAGCATACGACCGAGCTTGTCGTCGATATCCATGTCCTTCTGAACGGCAGCCAGTATCACGTCAAGCCGCTCACGCGGAGTCCACTGAATGTCGTCCTCGGATGTCTGATAGTGATAGTTGGGCTTGCAGCCAGCTGCGATTATGTACCTTTCAGCACATCTCTCCCCAGCCTTAAATCCTTCACGAGATGGCGTGCTTGGACCGAAGTAGCAACTGATCGACCCGGTGATGCCCGACTCGACAACATATGACATTCCGTCGAGGTAGCCAGCTTGATACTGCAAACGACGTGCTTCTTGTATCTTGTGAGCTGTAACCGATACCACGACAAGAATGACCGTCGTTACTGCCGCAGTGAGAAGCAGTTCGAGTAATGTTAGACCACTGTACCGCGACGGAGCGCTTGCGATTGTCTTTGTGTTCACGGCTCTGTCGATCGCCTAACGGAAGGTTTTTACGACACCGCCCTGAACGAAGCGAACGATGCCTGAACTACGTGAGATTGTACCAAGGCCGGCGAGCGTTGCCAAAGGACGGAGGTGTGCCGAAGGCCTAGCGTAAAAACCATGTTATCCGCCGGTTGGAGCGGCGTTAGATTTTGTATGTGAGTTTGCCCAAGTACGTGAGATGCCCAGATTTGGCCTCGAAACTCTGAGGATTTTCGGATTCAGAGATGAAGAGGAACGCGTTCGCGTCCGTCAATTCGGCGGAATTGAGGAGTCTGGCGAATTGGTCGAGCCACTGGTCGGAGTATGAGTACCCATCGACGAGATCGGCGACGGACTCAGCGTCGTCCGATCAGCCGTACTCCATGAAGTCGTGATCGTAGAAGGTTTCGCCCTGAGTTCGGGCGAACGCAGAAATCGGCGCGTCATCATCATCGTCAGAATACGTTTCGACGAAGAGTTGCGTGAACGATTCCAGCGAGTCGAACTTGCCCGCCCAGAAGTGAGAGGTCTCAGTGGATTTCATTGGCGAGCGGATAACAGAATTCTGGCCGACACAGTGTCGGAAAGAGCGGATAGTTAAAAAACAGCAATCCATTCTGAATCAGTCATTCAGGATTGGCAAGGTCAATAGAAAGAAAGACAAATCAATGCAAGCAACGAAGAAGTGGTTAGCGGCTTGTGGCTTGTTGTCATGGGCTGGCCGGTGTTTTTTGAAAGGGAGGTTAGCTCATAAGAGGACTGAAAATCATCATGAGGACTTGGTAGATGAAAAAACCGAAGAGGACCAGGCTTGCACGCCGGGCGTAGCAGACCGCCCTTGGTCGCTTGAATTCACCAGTCCGAAGAGCAGAAACACAGCCGGCGAAGTAAGCCACCCCTGCCCCCATTGGCCCGATTTGCATTGCCAGAGGAATGAAAATGTCGAAGAAAGTCAGCGGATCGGAGTAGCCATTTGATCGAATGTGTTCAGGAATGAAAAAAAGCTAGCTAGCGCGGCAATGACGACAAAATAGAGCAACGCTACGATCCCCACGTAGATTCTATCTGGCAATTTCATTTCGTGCGGTCGGTTCATTCTCATATACCTTCTGGCTGCCGGCCGGCGATGATGCGTTGCTATTGCCGGCCGGCTTTTTAAGGAGAAGGATCTCGCGGTGATTAAAACACAGCCTGAATGATCATCGCAACGCCACTGCCGACACCAACCAGCCCGAATAACCAAGCGGGAAAAGGAAACGGCCGGTGAAGAAGAAGTGAATCCGACTTATCGTTTCTTCCACCCGTGATTGGTTTTGAGTTTTTTTAACGAATGTGGATCTGTAAAGAATCGAGTCAATCCGCAATTTTCACAGATGACGATAGTGAAATCTGCACTGGCTCCAAACGAATTCAGTCCCGCCAAATAATTGGGACCGAAGAGGCCACCTGATCTAGCATCAGCCTGGTAAAGGGACTGTTGACCACAGTTAGTGCATTCATCAGGAATTTCAGGCTTCATGTTCGAACCACTTGATAGATGAAGATTGCCACTTCCAACTCAAACAACGCAGAATCAGAGAGCGAGGATCAAAAATTTTCAGCCCTTTTCATTTTTGTTTTGGAGTAACGATGACTTCTGAAATGGTGGCTACGGTCAATCAGTTTTTTTTCTCAGTCCCCGCAAATGCCACCTAGCACCATATCCACTGCTGATCATGCCAATAAATTCAATGAGAACAAGAACACAAAACATTATTCGTGGAGTAGATCGCATCTTTGTGAAATGAATAGTGAGATCAATTCCGTGATAAATTAAAATTGTGAGGAAGAAGACCGCACCAACGAGGAGAATGACAGCACCTTCAATTGATGGTTGGAGTTCATCCGCCTCTCGCTTGAAATCCCTGAAGACCATGCCAGACCTCACTTCTTTTTCTTGGTGGATTGTTCGTGGAGTTGTCGAGAGGCGGCTTCATCTAATTGAATCCTTGCCCAGTCACTGACCTTTCGCTTATCGATGCCGGCAGCTTCTGCCCACAACTCATACTGAGAATCGGAGGTACAACGGATGTTGAGGCGTTTTTCTGACATGGAGGTTTTTTAGACTATTTGACGTGAACCATGCAATTACAATTGGCACCAATGGTTCACCATGTACTCCATTGGTTCACGCTACTTATTCACGTCGGAACAGGGCGGATTGAGAGACAATTCGAATCAACCGAGTTTGCTCGGCCATGTGGCATCCATTAGCAAGCTGTTCCCTTGCTGGTGTGATGCCATTTTTATTTGGCAGGCAAGAGGAGTGCCAGAAGCCGGGTATCAATAGAAAAAGCCTCCAAGCCAGAAGACTTGGAAGCTCTCACAAAACAACCTGAGTTCATTCTTGCAGGTACTCGAAGCGTGTCCTGATAATGAATGGCGATTGATCTTCGCTCTGAGTCGCTTCGGCGGTCTACGATGCCCGTCTGAGCATCTGGGGCTTCGCTGGGAAGACATCGACTGGGAACGCAACCGCATTCGCGTGAGAAGCCCGAAGACGGAACACCACAACGGCAAGTCGTCGCGGCAAGTGCCGATCTTTCCTGAACTGCGAACGTACCTAGAGAACGCATTCGATGAAGCGGCAGAAGGTGCGGTCCATGTCATCCAGCGATACCGCGACACAAACTCCAATCTGAGAACTCCAATCTGAGAACTCCAATCTGAGAACTCCAATCTGAGAA
>JAJDEL010000462.1 GCA_029259835.1 Planctomicrobium sp.
CCGGTCAAGCGCTGGAACAAACGTTGCCGAAACATCTCGCGATTGCAGTAGTTCCACGAGTCGTTGACTTTCAGCGCAAAACTCATCACTGCTTTGCTCGCGTGCTCCAAAAACAGGCAGAAGATAGACTCGATCTGCCAACGAAAGCGCCTCAATGAACTCGTGCCGAAGGTTTTGAGTTCGAGAGAGTTGGTGGGGTTGGAAACAGCAGACAAGCCTCGATTCCGGAAATCGCTGCCGTGCCACGAGAATCGTTGCGCTGATTTCCGTGGGATGATGTGCGTAATCGTCGATGATAATTCGGGTTTCGCTCGCTTCGATGATCTCGAAGCGACGCTTGAGTTGGCAAGATACGTCAAGACCTTGAATGAGATCCGGATTCGACGCATCGGGAAGGAACTGCTCTGCAGTTGCGAATGCGGCCGTGAGGTTCAGCAGGTTATGTTTCCCAGGAAGCCCAAAATCGAATGTTTGCTGAGGAACTCCCTGATGGAAAACGGTCGTTTCTCCAGACTTCGAGGATGAAAACCAGTCTGCATTGTCGGAATTGACTGAGAATGAAACAGTTTGGACGTTTGAATAATGTGCCAGTTCCGAAGAAATTTCGCAATCCAGGTTGTAAACTAGCCGACCTCCATCCGGGAGGTTAGAAACAAATTGACGATAGACAGCAATTGCGGAATTCAAGTCAGGAAAACAATCAAAGTGATCTGCTTCGATTCCCAGCAAGCAGATAATTTCTGGTCGAAGTGAGAGAAAGTGGCTGCGGTACTCACAAGCTTCGGCGATGGTGACCTCTCCACTGCCCAACTTCCCATTGCGATCATCCTGAAGGCGTTGGGCGCCGCACAGAAAAGTGGGGCCGGCTCCGGAATCTTCAAGCAAAGAAGCAATCAACGCCGTGGTCGAGCTTTTGCCATGCGTGCCGGCAACGGCAATTCCTCGCTGTCCCTGCATCAGACGTGCGATTGCATCAACGTAGGAAAGTTGCAGTATTGCGAGTTTTTTCGCCCGGTGCCGTTCAATGTTCGTTTCTGGAATTGCTGCACTGTAGATGACTAAATCCACGAATTTTGAGACCAATTCGGGTTCGTGCTTTCTTGAAATCACCATCCCGTGCTTTTCAAGAAGGCTCAAAGAATCAGGATCGGAGTTGGAATCAGAACCGGTCAATATCCAGCCATCATCCAAAAGAACCTCGGCGAACGCCTTCATTCCTGCCCCGGTTGCTCCGATCATATGAGCGCGCGGATTCTGGTTCGTAGTATTTTTCTCAGGCAGGAGTTGCGTTGTCAGGCGAGGCACAAGTGATAAATTTCCGGTCGAAGTTGATATCAAGGTCTTCCCAGGCAAAGTCAGACCAGAATAGAGATTCAATCCCTCGTCGACTATTGAAATTTCACGAAAACTTTGTCTCAGCCTAACTTTGCGTCGATGTGCAGAGTGTTTATGCTGAATTCGATGTGTGATCTTTCAGAATGGACATGATCTACATATAATCCCTAAACACTGCTGTGACAGAGCTTAACGACCTCCCAATTCCTCCGAATATTGATGGACCAGCAGGTTGCGGCGAACAAACGTCTGTGGTGTGTTGTATACATCCAGCCAGAGTTTCTCCCTACCCACCGTCCTCAACGCCTTCAATTTAGGGTTTCCCGATGCACCGCTTGTGGATCTCAACCTTTCTATTCGCCGTCATTTTGTCTTTGTCGTTTGCTAAAACTGCGAATGCAGAGCTAACGACGGCACAACGACGCGAAATCGCCAGTCTGAAGAAAAAAGTCTCCCGCGTGGGGGCTTTGATCCGAAGCAAACGTCTCGATGATGCCAAAGAGATCGTCGAAGAGGCCGAGAAGGCGATTGATGAGATTGTGAAGGCGGCAGAAATTGAACGTACTGACCGCGCTTTGAAGTCCATTCTGGCGGACATTAAACGGCATCAGGAATCGTTTTCCAAACCGACAGGGAGTAAGCCGTCCTCAGTAGCCTCAAAAGTTCATTTTCTTGACGACGTGGCACCCCTCATCGATAGTAAATGTCTTGGCTGCCATGGTGCAACAAATCCACGCGCCGGCTTGCGTCTGGACACATTGGCAGGTTGGCGACGGGGGGGACGAAGTGGCCCCTTGCTTCAGCGAGGGAACGCAGGACGTAGCACGATCATCGCTCGATTGATTGCACCGGCGGGGCAGGGACGCATGCCTCAGCGAGGCGAACCACTCTCTCGTGAAGAGATCGCCTTGATTGGGAATTGGATCAATCAAGGAGCAAACGTCGGAAACTCAGGTCCAAACTTAACTCTTTCAGATCTGATTTATGAACGCGAGAAAAAAACATTGATGGTTGAAATTCCCAAGCCAAAGGGAACTGAAACCGTTTCTTTCACGAGAGATATGGCACCGTGGATGACAAACCTCTGCTTGAACTGTCACAACTCTCGCAATAAGTCAGGCGGACTTTCCGTCGAAACATTCTACGATCTGATGAAAGGTGGAGAATCGGGCGAGGTCATCCTGCCTGGCGATATGGACAGCCGGTTCTTTCGCCTCGTCGGAGGATTGGAACTCCCTCGAATGCCGCAGGGGCAGGCTCGTATTACGCGGCAAAATTACGAGGACATGAAGACCTGGTTTCGTGAAGGGAATACGTTCGACGGTTCCGATCCTCGCACAAATATCAGGACGTATGTCCGCTCGGCGGCAGATATCGCAGCTGATGAATTCCGCAAAAAGACAAACGAAGAAATGCTCGTTCATCGGCGTGAGAGTTCGCTGAGCCAACTGAAGAAGGCCGTCCCCAACGACTCGCAAACCTCGGTCGATACAGAACATTTCTTAATGGTGGGGAACGTGAATGAAGCCCGACTTCAGGAAGTTGGAGGCTGGGCAGAAGAAAAGCTTGGCGAGTTGCACAAGCTCTTCGGAGGAACAGGCCAGCCTTGGCGAGGGAAATTGGCGATCTTTGTTTTGAAGGATCGATTCAGTTACGACGAGTTCAATGAAGTCGTCGAGCAGCGACGAGCAGATTCCAAGATGATGGGGCATTCCAAGGTGACCACCAATCACGAAGATGCATATGCAGTTCTGCAGGATGTCGATAATGCCGACGCATCAGAATTAACGACACAGAAGAATCTCTTTGAACACCTCACTGGAGCCTACTTGCAACAGAATGGGGCGACCCTTCCAAGTTGGGTCGTCAGCGGGACGGGACTGATCATGGCGATCGACGCTCGCAACGATCCCAAGCGCATCGCGGAAATGAAACAACTCGCGGCGAGCATCGTCCCGACGATTCAGCGACCGGAGGATGTCTTCGATGGAGGAACTTTTTCCCCTGGAACGATTGGTGCCGTCGGTTACACTCTGGTTCGCTACCTGATCGATTCTCAGGGAACCCCCAAATACGCTCAGTTTGTCAAGGAACTCCAACAGGGGCAACCATTGGAGCAGGCGTTGCAGCGAGTCTACGGTTCCAGCCCTCAACAAGTCGCCCGAGGTTACGCCACCAGCTTAAATCGCTAAGATGCTTTTTGTGAATTGGCTCCTTCAGCTTGTTTGGCAGGTTGAGATGTCCAGTCAAGGCATTCGAGTTGAACTACTGTGCGGTCGGCATGTCGGATATTGTGATTATCGGTGGAGGCGTCATTGGCCTCACTTGCGCGTACGAAATCGCTTCACTTGGCGCCACAGTCACGGTTGTTGATCGCCAACAAGTTGGGCAAGAAGCCTCTTGGGCAGGGGCAGGCATGCTTCCGCCAGGACAATGCTCAGGACCGAGTGCGTTGCGCAACTTGGCAAAGCAGAGTACAGAGCGCTGGTCGCAACTCTCCGCAGAACTCCTCTCGCAAACCGGTCTTGATAACGGCTTTCGACAATGCGGAGCACTGCAAATTTCTCTCGAAAATTGTGAGACAATTCTACCTGAAGTTGAAGCCTGGGCCGCTGCAGGAGTTGAAGCCGAACGACTCGATTCCTCAGGGTTAATGCAATACGAACCCATGATCAATGAACAGTTCGAAATCGGGTATCGCCTGCCAACGATGGCACAAGTCCGCAACCCTCATCATCTTCAGGCACTCAAGCAAGCTTGTCTGTCCCTGAACGTAAAACTGATTGAAGGATTTGATGTCCGAGAGTTTTCGCTCGTGGAGAATCGCATCGAGTCTATCTCCGATGGCTCGACAGTCATCCATGCAGACCAGTTTGTCCTGGCTAGTGGAGCCTGGTCTGAGCAACTGGCAGGTCTCATCAAAATCGATCTGCAAGTCGAACCAATTCGTGGGCAAATTGTTTTAATGAAGTTGCCTGAGCCGATCATCACACACATCATCGAAGATGGCCCAAGATATCTTGTTCCGCGAGAGGATGGTCACGTCCTCATTGGCTCCACGGAAGAACGCGCTGGCTTTGTGAAGGAGAATACAGAGCAAGGTATTCAAGGATTGATCGACTTTGCAACACGTGTTGTTCCGAAGTTGAAAAGCGCAGAGATTGTTAAGGCATGGTCAGGGCTTCGTCCCAAAGCGAGACGCGGGTACCCATTCATCGGTCAACATGATCAGGTGGAAAACCTCGTGATAGCAGCGGGCCACTTTCGCGACGGTCTCTCGCAATCGCCTGCAACAGCTCAGCTAATCTGTGACTATCTTTTTGATCGTCAGCGACCGGTTGGCACGGAATCTCTTGCATTCACCGAAGAAAATTATGGCGAGACATAATGGTGACGTAGTGACCAGAGTATTTTCCGTGAGAACTGTTGGAACTCGCTCTCTTTCCAGGTGCGAGAGGCGGGAACGATTGTCACATCGATGCGAGAACACTCAATGCCTGGCAGTCGCAGCTTCTCTTCTTCACTGAGTGCGACCTCATCGCTGCGATTGATTTGAAGCGTCACATCGACAGGGCGGTCTTTTGAACACCTAAAGAAGAGACGTTCCAGCCATGTGTGCCCGACGCGAACTTTGAGTCTGTTTTCGGTTACGTCGAGAATTTTTGCAGCGTGGTCTTCGACGAACCCACAAGACTTCAAAAAGAGGAGGCACCCCAGATTGGCAGTGAAAAAACGGTCTGTCACAGGTTTGATCAACATCTTGACTGCCATAGGTAAGTTTCGGTGAGGCTGTCTTCTACAGGGCGGATCGCGTGCCGTCTCTGGGAAATTGACAGGGTCAGTTGATCTCTCTGCTCGTTTCTCGTTTACTCTCAAGAGTTTGCGATTCATCTTCTGCCTCGACAAGTGCTATGATAATCAAGAGCAACGTTGCGAATTTGCAGCATCTGGTGAGGGAAAAATGAAACATTCGCAATTGTTGAGACACCAGATTTCAATTCAAAACGCCCGATGAGAATCCGGGCAACCGAATATTTGTTCAACGGACATTCTGAGAGCCACACATGAGTACAGCAGATACCCTCGATGATCTCAGCCGGCGAATTCTGGCTGACTATCCAGTCTTGCTATTGCAAACCTATGAAGAACAGCGATGGGAAAACGAAATTGCTGAACTGGCGATGGAGCTTGATCGCGGTCTTGTTTCGTGGTCACTGACAGGTGGACCTCAGCCTGTTGTTCGTTCAGAATCAGAAACTCTTCCATCTACGGTCGAATTCCTTGATCAAGTGATCCGTGACTATCCGAGCGATCACTTATTTTTGCTTAAAGACCTGCACCAGCAGTTCGACCAATTTGAGGTTGTTCGTAAAATTCGAGACTTGATTCCCGAATTGATCGCTCAGAAAAAAACATTGCTGATCATGGCTCCACTGGATGAAGTGCCACTCGAACTGACCAAGGATATCGCTGTTATCGAGCTTCCCCTCCCTGGTCCAGACCAGATTCGTGAACTGGTCCAAACAATTGTTACTGAGAACGAGGAGATCACGGTCCAACCTTCTCTCAAGGAGGAAGATCATCTCGTCAAAGCAGTATTGGGACTGACCTATGAAGAGTCGAGAAAGTCTCTGATTCAGGCTCTGCGTGGTCGAGAAGAAATCAACGAAGATGTCTATTCTGTTCTGGTTGGTGAAAAACGCCGGATGGTTCAAGGCTCGAACCTTCTCGAATTCTTTGATATCGACGAGAGCCTCGACAACGTCGGTGGATTAGATGGTCTCAAGGACTGGATTCACCAACGTGCCGAGGCATTTCGGACGGACGCACAGACGCAGGGGATCTCGAACCCGAAAGGAGTTTTGCTCGCGGGGATACAAGGTTGCGGAAAAAGTCTAAGTGCCAAAGCGATTGCGAGACTGTTGGGGTTCCCACTGGTGCGAATGGACCTTGGCAACTTGTTGGAATCGAGTCGAGGAGTGTCTGAGCAGAACTTGCGAGATGTTTTGCGCGTCATGGAAACGATTTCGCCATCAGTTCTCTGGCTGGAAGAAATCGACAAAGCCTTCGCAGGCTTTTCTGATGAAGCAAATAATGACGCAACCGTTTCTCGAATTCTCGGACGGTTCCTCACCTGGCTACAAGAACACACAGCACCGGTTTTTGTCGTTGCGACAGCTAACAATGTGTCCAGTTTGCCGCCAGAACTTCTTCGACGCGGACGCTTCGACGAATTATTCTTTGTCGACTTGCCGAATTTTGATGAACGACAGGCAATCTTTCGAATTCACCTTTCAAAGCGTGGCTGGAAACCAGAGAAGTTTGATGTTGAAACTCTTTCAAACTCAACTGAGGGCTACAGTGGAGCGGAAATTGAAACGATCGTGAATTCGGCAATGATCGAATCATTTGCTGCCAACAGATTGCCGACACAGGCAGATTTTGACGATGCTCGCGAGAGAACTGTTCCGTTGTCTGTTACGATGGAAGATGAAATTTTCCACCTTCGCGAGTGGGCCAGAACCCGCTGCCGGCCTGCAACACTTGATCATCGTGTGATTCGAGTCATGGAGGAAGAAACACGCCGTGGTGATGCTCCTCTTCCCGAAGAAAAAGAAGTTCCGAAATGGGTCCAGCTTGCAGAGCATGGGCAGCTGGGAGCTGCGATCACAGAACAGATTCGCTAGCACGACCATGTCCAGTGGGATCAACTCCTCAGCGACCTCAGCCAGTATTTCGATGTTACCGGCAGCTATGGCCTGGTCTTAAAAGCGGACCCGAAAATCGTTCTCTGGACAAGACTCAGCCGTGAATTCGTCGACACGATTTCAGGATTTGTGACCGGCAAAAGATTATATTTACATCCAACGGAAATTGAGAACTACCCGGCAGAGTCTCGCTTAAATCTGCCTGCAATTTCAGAGCTTCCCGATGTTCGTGTCGATAGTCCCGTCTGGCTCCCAACAAAATTTAGGCTTCTTCCTCCCCCCACAGGGAGTGGTCGCTTCGGTCGCGTCGCCAGGATTAAAATGGGAAAGTCGAACTGAGAAGCCACACGCATTAAAGCGGGTTTTGCATCAGTGTGATTGTGCCAGCGCTGCTCTCTCAAGAACTCTTATTACGGTCTCGACAATTTTCCGCGGACTGAACGGCTTGTAGACCAGTTCCGCAATTCCAAGTTCATTCTGAAGAGTTTCAAAATCTAACTCGAATCCTTTTGAAGAGACGAGAATGACCGGAATGTCATAATTAAGCGGGCATTGACGTAACAACCGGCAGAGTTCATCGCCTTCGATTTCGGGCATTTGGAAATCGGTGATTAATAGATCAAACGGTTCAGACTGCAGCCGTCCCCACGCCAGTCGTCCGTTCAAGGCAGTCTCAGTGACAAAGCCAGCACGATTCAAATTGAGCCGCATGACATCAGAGATCACACGACTATCTTCTGCAATTAAGATGCGCTGATTAGGTTGTGATCTCATCATAAGACCTTGCATTCATCGGATCCCGAAGTCATTGAATATCAGTGACCCAATGACGACACCTTCTCTTTCAGGTCCCACGCGAGATTTCTTAACAATTGGACTTGAATCACGCCGAACCTTGAAAAGGAGTCCTGTAACAAAAATGTAGGTCACCACACCGGAGATGCAACAATTTTGAGTGTTTTTTGGAAACTATTGATCTGTCGACAACCTTGTGGAGTAGGTTCTTGAGGGCTGTTTCCTATCACAATCCTATCCTGCGACTGTACGAGCCAGTCTTCCTGATAGTCCAGTGACGATTCTTCCAGTCTCTTCTACAGTGTAAAAGTGAAATGTTTTTGCAGATTCACCCTGATTCTGATTCGTCCTTAAAAAAAGTGCTTGAGATCACCTCAAAAGCATTTGATACCCCATTCTCGACACACTTGGGAAATGAGGTTGAATCTCGACAGCTCAACTCAGATCAATCTTGGGAGCCCCTCGTCACTACCTTGGTCGAGTTTGATGGTCAAGTATCGACAGTCACATTCACAATCTGTGAAAATCAGAATCAACGATACGCAGTCCGGGCCGTTATTACTTCAGACGATGCCAAATGGGTACAGTTACTTGCTGAGACGACTGCGAGACTCATCGAAAAGGAGATCGAACTCAGCCGGCAAGACGATTTGCTCACAGAGTATGCCACTCAAATTAGTCGCGATTTTGAAGAACTTGTCTGGACGCGCGAACTCGCCAGGCACATTCAGCAAACCGACATCCAAAATCCCCTAAGCGAACTGATCGAACTTATTTTTCCAACGCTGTTGGACACTCTGCAAGCTTCGCAACTCGTTCTGATTCAACACGAAACGTCTATGCGGATTTGCGATGCCGTTCCAGCCGTTCATCATGGACAGATTCGTTCACTCGGTGATTCAGTGATTAGCCTGCCAGCAATA
>JAJDEL010000463.1 GCA_029259835.1 Planctomicrobium sp.
GGCGACGCGGGTGTGAATTGTCGGATCGCGCATCGTGAGACCGCGAGTTTTGTGGCGGTCTAATGATCCAGCGAGGAATGAGGTCGATATAGGTGAGGCAAGATGACTTTCAAGGAGTTATTGTCTCAGGTAGGCGGTGAAACGTTTGCTCTTCATGTCATATTTGCTTTGAGGTATCTGCATGATGACTGACATCTCAGAAATTCGCTGACTTCTGCTTCCAATACTGGGCAGCTTCTACTTCGCCTAACTCAGAATAGATCTCGATAATCCGGCTTTGCGTTTCACGTTGAGGAGATTTTGAATATTGTTCTATGAGCGAATTGACATTCCGTCGTTTCTCGCGGATGTCATTTCCAAGCTTACGGTGATGTACCGACGCTTCTAGTCGATCCAATAGTCGATATGTATCCGCAAGCTTATGGTGAGCGCGTTCGTTATGTGGCTGCATTTGCACCAGTCGTTCAAAATCCTGGGCAGCTTTTTCGAAGTTGTGTAAGTCAAAATGAATAACACCGCGTGCGAGATAGGCATCCGGGAGATGATTCGTATAAGGAAAGATTTCAGTGATCACCTGAAGTGCTTCCGTAAGTTGTCCGCTGAGGCGGTGAAGATCCACTTTCAAAGTCAAAAGTCGCGGCGAACGATCCGAGTTCTCCTCCAGAATTGTGTACTCTTTCCAGGCCTCTTTTTTGTTTCCGGTTGCAAGCAATTGTTCGACCAGTTGAAACTGCAGTTCAACTTCGAATTCGCGTGGAGGATTGTGGGAAAGCGCCTCGCGCAACGTAATCACACAATCGGCGTTCCGAAACGTTGATTTCAGGTACTGAATCAACGACCACCACATTGAAAAATCTTGAGGAGCTCGGCGAATCACTTCTCGCGTAGCGAACTCGAAATCTTTTTGGCGACCAACTTCTCTATAGGCAGGGGACAAGATCTTGAGGGCCGCGAGTGTTTCATCATCATCTCGGTTCCGGACGATTTCCAACGCTGCGATTGACGCTTCATACTGTTTTCCCTGATACGCAAGATGCCCAAATCGAACTAACAGGTCGGATCGAATGCTCGTCTTTTCAAGAGAGTGAAAGCTTGAAGTCGCTTCGCTCCAATTTCCGAATTGTGCTTCAATGTTACAGAGGGCAATTTGAGCGTCTGGGAAGTCCCCATTCTTCCTTGTGATCGCTTGTACAAACAATGGTCGGGCTGCAGCAGGATCTCTCACCTCCATCTCCAGACCTGTTGTCAGTAGAGTCGCTGCGTCTGGACGAGACCAGAACCACAGCCCCAACACGGTACTGCAAGCAATACAGAGCATGATGATTCGAATGGTCACCTCTCGTTTTGGAGCCGTCAGAGTCATGGTAAATCGTCTCCTTCTCCTTCAACCAACTGGTGAGTCTGACCGGTGCGAAGTTTTCGGAAGACTTCTCGTTTTCGACCGGGCCATTGGACTCGAATTTCGACCTCGCCGAGGTCCGACTGAACCGGAATAAGCACTCGTGAATCGTTTTGTGAGAAAAAACTTGTTCCTTTGGTAATCCATCGAGCCAGCGTGTGGCTTGCTGAATCAAACTCAATTTTCGCTCCCGTTGCGTCGCGTTCTCCGTGCGTCGCAATAAGTTTCAAACTGACATAATGATCGTTCTGATTTCGATTTTGCAAAACCCGGACTGGTTCGTTCATCAGAACTGTCACCAAATCCAATGCTCCGTCATTGTCTAAATCCCCAGCTGCACATCCCCGACCAGAATGAAGTTCAGCGAAGTATGGCCCCGCAATCTCAGAGATCTCTTCAAACCTCATCCCGTCCTGGTTCTGCAGCATTTGCGCGGACTGGTGGTAGGGTGTCTCTGCTGTCGTGTAAATCGAATTTCCATTCAGGATAAACAGGTCCAACCACCCATCTCCGTCGAAATCCTGCATGCAATTTCCAAATCCAACGCGTCGTCTCGAAACACTTGAGACTCCGGTCGGCACGCTGTGATGAATCCACTGACCAGCACCAAGATTGCGATACAGGGAGTTATCCTCATTTTCAAAATTCGTGACAAAGATGTCTGCCAGGCCGTCACCATTGTAGTCACCAATGTCAAGTCCCATACCAGCTTCAGGCTGACCCCATTCTCCGCAGGCCACACCTGCAACCAATCCTTTTTCCTCTAGAAATTCGGCCCCTCCCATGTAGAGATGATTGAGCATCGCATCGCTGGAAACGTAAAAATCTAGAAAACCATCATCATTCAAATCACTAACGATCACACCGAGTCCATGTACTCCATCTTCAATTCCGATTTGCTCAGACTGGTCAATAAAGGAACCATCTCCTTGATTTTTGAAAAATTGACAGGGCGTACCTGGATAAGAAGTGGGGCCGCATAAATCCCGCTCCCCGTTCGAATCATGGCAAACGACATCTTTTTCAAGTGACCAATCCGTATAACGAGCCAGCATCAAATCTGGAAAACCGTCCTGGTTCTGATCTCCGAATGCAGCGGCAGTTCCCCAACCCTTTGTTGGGAGTTTGTGCTCTTCAACCAGTTCAAACGTACCATCGCCTTGATTTCGAAAGAGTCTACTCATGCCATAGCAGCAAACAAACAGATCCGGAAATCCATCGACGTTATAGTCTGTCACAGCACATCCCTGTGAATATCCGATCGCCACGTCAACGCTTGCTGAGGCGGACACATCGGAAAATCGAATCTCGCCTTCGTTGCGATATAGACCACAGGGGAGACCTTTGATTTCAGCCGGTTCGTCAGCGGAAATTGTGCCGCCCCCCGAGAAGAACAGATCGCTTCTGTCATCCAGATCGAAATCGACAAGGCAGACGCCGCCACCGAAACTCTCGATCATCAGATATCGACCAGATTCACGCCCATTCCGATGTGTGAATGTGACTCCTGAAGTCGCCGTGACATCCGTAAACCAATCACCCGGTTGTGCTTTCCGCGGGAGATTTTCGACAGCATCATTGACTAGATCGACTGTCGCTTGCCGTTCAAGATTTTGCTTCGGGTCCGTTGGCTCAGCAACGTGATCTTCCACGTTTGTTGAGCGAGAACAACCGAGTTGACAAACGAGAATCAAGGAAATGAACCAACGAGCAGAAACTTTCATTTAATTTCTCACTGATCTGATCGAGAGATGCTGAGCCCTTACTTTGTTGTGACGAAAACGGATCAACCATCGTTTAAATGTTATGGCAGTATGTCAATTAACCCGGGCCGCAACAAGACTTGTGAGTGAGAATCCAGAGTTCAAAGCCGTGATTTTCAGATCGCTCTGAAATGGTGAGAAGAGAAAGGGACTACTGATAGACAGCAATCACGCAAGGTTCTGGTCGTGACCCTCTAAGAATTATAACACCTAAAGAATCATTCATCACTTATCAGCGTGAGTTCCTCGGCGTTCAGTCTATTCAGTACAACGCCATTTCCGAACCGTTCGCTCAGGCGGACGGCTCCGTTGGTCACGGTCACACCATCGGCGGGGTCTTTGGAAATTAAAACCGCCCCATCGAGATCGGCATAGTCGAGTAGTGGTAATAACTGGGCAGCGGCGGAGATTCCGACGGAACTTTCGACCATACAGCCGACCATGGTTTTCATGCCGAGTGTTCTTGCCTGTCGCAACATGCGTACTGCTGGTGTCACCCCCCCACACTTGCAGAGCTTGACGTTGACTCCGTGAAAGCGACCGGCACAATTCTCGACATCCGCTTCGACGAGGCAGCTTTCATCGGCAATGATTGGCAGGGTAGAGCCTTCAAAGACGCGTACTTGCTCTTTGCGATCTGCGTTTGCAGCGAGTGGTTGTTCGATGAATTCGACACCGAGCTTTTTGAGTGCGTGTGAATTTTCAATCGTTTCTTCAGCACTCCAGCCGCAATTTGCATCGACGCGGAACGTTGCAGAAGTGTGCTGCCGCAACTGCCGGATGATCTCAACGTCCTGATCTGTTCCCAGCTTGATTTTATAAATCCTCCAGTTTGGAAGTTCGTTCAGCTTGGAAACCATCTTGTCGATACTGTCGATCCCGATTGTGTAGCTTGATTCCGGGATGTTCTCCCACTTCAAATCGAGCATCTCGTACGTGTGCCGACCTGCGATTTTCCCGAACAGATCGTGCGCCGCAAGATCAATCGCCGATAGTGCGAAAACATCATTTTGCAACAATGGCTGTAATTGCTGCCAGAGTTCTTCTGGACTATCAAATTCATTCGATTCCAGGAACGATTTACAGCTGTTGATCGATTGCGTCATCGAGTTCAGAGAATGACCGTAATAGAGATTTTCGGTCGCCTCACCAAATCCGCTGACGCCATCTTGTACCAGCTCAACGACGAGAGAGTTTTGAACAGAGATCGACCCTCGCGCGATCGTAAATTCATGTTGTAAGGGAAGAGCAAACCGGTGCAGGGTGAAGTTCATTTTTGTAGCTCCTTTTTCAGCTTCAAGACTGCTTCAACCATTTCCGCCGGTCCATCGCGGTAAACATCGCAAACTGGTAATCCGAATTCTGAGCGGATCCGTTCACGTTCGACTGCTGCTTCCTCTGAGGAAACCGTTCTCCCATTCATTGCAATTCCAATGACCTTACATGGATGCCTTAGCGAGGCGATGGTTTCGTAGGCTTCGATCAGTTTTTGCAGCGGTGGAATTGGAACATCGTCCAGGCCTTTCACTAATGTCCGTCCCACTTCGTAGCAGAGAATGAGTCCGTCCGGGGCACAACCATGTAGAAGACCAAGTGTCACTGCCGAGAAACTTGGGTGTGAAATGCTCCCCTGACCTTCGATAAGTAAAATGTCGTGCTGCTCGTTCTTCTTGACGAGCTTCTCCGCGGCACCATTCACAAAATCAGCAACGACGCAGTCAATCGGAACACCATCTCCGGAAATCATGATCCCTGTCTGACCTGTCGCGAGGAACTGAGCATCTTCACCTTGATCAACAAGTCCTCTTTGAATTTCCAATGAGGTGACCATTTTTCCGATACTGCAATCGTGACCGACTGTGTGGATTCGTAGGCAGTTCTCACGAAAGCCACCGGCTTGTGCTGTTTCGTGCTCGTTGTTTT
>JAJDEL010000464.1 GCA_029259835.1 Planctomicrobium sp.
AGCCGATACTCAGCCCCATAAACGTCTGGCAGGCATTCTCCGTCATGTCTTCCGGGGTTTCATAGAGTGAATAAAAATTGGCTGCTCCGTTTTCGTATGTACTACCTGTCGCGGTCAGAATTTCACGAGCGAACTGATCCCAAGGGGTGTTTTTCTCGACGTGAGCGTGAATCCATTTGTAATAAGCTTTGAGTGCGTTTGGTCGAAGTAATTGCCCATTCAGCATCAGGATGTCAGACCATTTATAGGTCCAGTAATCAACGAACTCAGGCCGCGCCAGAAGTTTGTCGATCAGTTTATCTCGCTTGTCCTCTGACGAATCTGTCAGAAAGGCTTTGACCTCGCTCGGCGTTGGTGGCAATCCAATCGTGTCGAGAAATGCACGACGGATAAAAGTGAGATCGTCGCAATGAGGAGAAGGTGGCAAGTTCAATCGCTGAAGCTGCTCGTTGATGAGTTCATCAATAAAACTTTTTGGCTTGAGTGATGAGTAGACGGTCGCGGCGATTTCGTTTTCGTACGGAACCGTAATTCTGGCAACAGCGATTTTTGATGAGAACCAGCCGACGACCGCGCCTTCGCCGGGACCGATGATCGTGACTTTTCCATTATTGTCGACGGTGCAGACGGCTTCGTTTGTCGAGGTCCACTTCACCCATTGGGTGACATCCCGATTCGAATGGTTGGAATAACTGGCATATCCGAGGAGATCCTGAGTTTGACCTTTCGCAAGTTGAACTCGTTTCGGAAGAACTTCAACAGACTGGACGAATTGGTCGTCCTTGGTTGGTGCCGGAGCACCGTTCGCAATCCACTCGGCAACAATTCGGTAATCGCGAGATTGGTTATCGAGTTTCACTCCACCTTTGTGCGGAATCGCCGCGGACGGTTTCATGAGAACCAGACTACGTCCAGGGTCAGCAAATTCGACTCGTCGACCACGATTTTGCTGAGTGATGTTGAAGTGATCTGATGTCGAATCGTAACCAAGCAGAGAAAGCTTGAAACCTCCTTTGCCGGCGAGTGCTCCGTGGCAAGCGCCCATATTGCAGCCTGCCTTTGTGAAGACAGGTTGAATGTGGTTCCGAAAACTCCATTCAAAAGGAGCCTCGATTCCGGAGACCGTCACCTTCACTTGTGCGGACTTGCTGCCTAGTGTCGCCGTGACGACGGTTTCGCCGTTCGCTTTCGGCGTGATTGTGCCATCACTGTGTATAGCGGCGACATTCTCGTCTGCAACGGTCCATTCGATCCCTTCACGAATCTGAGTTCGAATGGTTTCTCCAGAAGATTCTTGAAGAATCACACGAGTCGAGCTTTCCCGATTGGAAATCTTAACCTCGCTTGGGATAAGAAGCAGACTCTCCTCGGCATTCACCTCGCTCCTGAAAAAGAGAGAAACAAGAAACAGTGCGAAAAAAGTCGTCGAAGTAGTTTTCATTGATTCAAACAAGTTTTGTATTCAATCGGTTGGACGATGATGTAACTGGCGATGACGATGAGTTTCTGGCATCGATATCATGCCAATAATGATACTCATTCCCGGGCAATTCCGGCACTCACTTACTCCCATCATATGGGAATCGAAGAACTGTGTTAAGAATCATCGAAAAAACAGTGTCTCACGGTTCGCTGATATCCGTCTCTCTGGTAATCTCTGTGCTTGCGACTAATTGTGTGTGTTGAGATGATCGAACGGAAAATTCTCCTAATGAGTGAGGCAAATTACTTCGATAGAGAACTGAGTTGGCTGGAGTTCAACCAGCGGGTGCTGAATGAAGCATTCGACGAATGTGTTCCACTACTCGAACGCGTGAAATTTCTCGCGATTACTGGCTCAAACCTTGATGAGTTTTTTCGCGTGCGAATTGGTGCCCTCACACATCTGGTCGATTCGGATGCAACAGGCTCGGCGCCATCCGGGATGACACCATACGAACAATTGGCTGCCGTGCGGGTACGTGTCGGGCAGATGATTCAAGATCAGTACGCGTTTTACACGAGTGAGTTGTCGCCTCTTTTAGAGCTAGAAGGGATTCGACGGTTGACTGAGGATGCTTTGAACGCAACTCAGAAGCTGATGCTCAAACAGGTGTTTCAGGACGAGATTCTTTCTGTTTTAACACCAATGTCTGTTGGTGATGGAGATCGTTTCCCTCTGCTTGCAAACCAGATTCTGAACATCTGCGTACGCGTTGCTTCGAAGGACTTGGAGAACGGCAACTCAGACCGCAGCCGATACGCCGTGATCCCGTTCGGCCGTACGCTCTCCCGGTTTTATTCACTCCCTGCCGAGAGTGGTTTTGCCTACATGCACTTGGAAGACATCGTCTCGATGTTCGTCCACGATTTCTTTCCAGGCGAAGAAATCGAAGAGGTTCACACATTTCGCCTGACCCGCACTGCAGAAGTTGAAGTTCAGGAATTGACTCCCCAGGGGTTGGCAGTAAATATGGCGGATGTCATTGCAGCTCGCACCGAAGCGGACTGCCTGCGACTCGAAATTGAAGCATCAGCGTCAAGAGAAATGGTTGAGTTTCTCAAGTCGGAAACCGGCGTGTCTGACGCACAGGTCTATGAAATTGAAGGCCCCATTGATCTGGGAGCGTTTATGGAGTTAGCTGGTCGACGTGGCTTTGACCAATTGAAGTACGATGCCTGGCCGCCAGTCGGTTCGCCTGACGTGCCAGCAGAGGAGTTGATGTTTGATACGATCTCAGAAAAAGATGTTTTATTATTTCACCCATATGAAAGTTTTGAACCTGTCGTAAGATTCATTGAAGAAGCTGCTGAAGATCCGGATGTCATCGCGATCAAGCAGACGCTCTACCGCATCAGCCGGAAGAGTCCAATTGTCAAAGCACTGAAACGAGCGGTGGAAAACGGAAAGCACGTCACCGTTCAGTAAGAACTCAAAGCAAGATTTGATGAAGAGAGAAATCTCAAACAGGCGCGAGAATTGGAATCGATCGGTGCACAGGTCATCCATGGAGTGAAAGGATTAAAGACACACGCCAAGGTTTGTATCATTGTGCGGCGCGAACCGAGTGGCGTTCAGCGGTATCTACACTTCGGAACCGGAAACTACAACGAATCGACGGCGAAACTTTATAGCGATGTCTCGTTGTTGACGTGTGATGAAGATCTTGGTGCGGATGCAATCGCATTCTTTAATTCAATCGCTGGGGATTCGCAGCCACCTAAAAACTTTCGCAAGCTTGAATCCGCACCGCTACGGCTACGGAAGACTCTCAAAAAGTTGATTGATTCAGAAACACGTCGAGCGGCATGTGAGCAGGAAGCCAGAATTTTCGTTAAAATAAACGCCTTGACCGACACGACACTTATTGATGCGTTGTATGCGGCTTCTCAGGCAGGAGTCAAAGTCTTCCTGAACATCAGAGGAATCTGTTGTCTCAAGCCTGGCGTCGAGGGGCTCAGTGAAAACATTGAGGTTGTGAGTATTGTTGATCGATTTCTGGAGCATGCGAGAATCTTCGCGATTCACAACGGTGGAGACCCGAAATTATTCATCTCTAGTGCAGATTGGATGCCCCGAAATCTCGACAATCGAAAAGAATTGCTGGTTCCAGTAGAAAATGTAGAGTGCCGTCGAAAACTGATGCACATTTTGGAAGAATTTCGAGAAGACAACGTCAAATCTTCCGTCTTGCGAGCAGATGGTTCTTATTCGAAGAAAACTTCGGCAGAGAGCGAACCTGTCCGAGCGCAGGAAGTTCTTTACAGAGAGGCTCAAATTGCGACGAGTCGAATAGCCAAGAAGCAGCGAACAATGTTTGAGCCGCATCACTTTTAAGCGATCTCTTGGGGAGGACGGCACTAGGAAAGTAGGACCGGTGGAATCGGTCGTACATCTACTCATCTACTCATCTACTGAAGACACCAGTTCCAAGACTGACTCATTGATAGAATTTGACCATGACCGATTTAGAAACGTACACAAAGAAAGTCGCCCAACAAGCAAAGCTGGCTTCGCGCAAACTTGCTGTGGCAACCGGCGAACAAAAGAACGCATGGCTACGGCTTTCTGCTGCTCGAATTCGAGAGCGTTCTGGCGAACTCACCGAGGAGAATAAGAAAGATCTCGCGAAGGCACCGGAATACGGCTTGAGCGATGCTCAGATTGATCGCCTCAGATTGACTGATGAACGGTTGGAAGGCATTGCGAGTGCTTTGGAAGAAGTCGCACTCTTGCCTGATCCTATCGGGGAAGTCATTGGTAGTAATTCGCGCCCGAATGGGTTGATGGTCACCCAAGTTCGCGTTCCATTGGGAGTCGTCTTCTTTATCTATGAGTCTCGTCCAAATGTCACAGCCGATGCGGCAGCGCTGTGTGCGAAGAGTGGAAACGCTGTCATTTTGCGGGGTGGAAAAGAAGCATTCCACAGCAACATGGCGATCTACAGGTTATTAACAGAAACACTTGAAGAGCAGGGCTTGCCCAAACATGCAGTGCAACTTGTCGAAACGATTGACCGAGATGCGGTCGGACATTTTCTGAAAATGGACGAGTACATTGATGTGACGATCCCGCGAGGTGGGAAGTCGCTCATCGAACGCGTCGCCGGCGAAGCGACGATGCCGGTCATTAAGCATTTCGATGGAATTTGCCACGTTTACATTGATCAGAACACTGACCTTGAAATGGCAAAGGACATTCTGGTGAACAGCAAATGTCAACGAACCGGTGTTTGCAACACCGCTGAATCCTTTCTCGTTCATGCTGCGATTGCTGATGAATTTTTACCCATCGCCGGCAAAACGCTCATTGAAAACGGAGTTGAGATTCGCGGCGATGAAAAAGTTCGAGCGTTGATTCCACTGGCAATTGCTGCGACCGATGAAGATTATCGGACTGAATATCTCGCTCTGAAAATTTCTGCGAAAGTCGTTGACGATATCGACGCTGCGATCCACCACATCAACGATTATGGTTCGCATCACACAGATGTGATCGTGACGACAAATCTTAACGCGGCCCGGCAATTTACGGCTGAGGTTGATTCCTCCGCCGTTATTGTCAACGCGAGTACGCGATTCAACGATGGTGGCGAATTCGGTCTTGGGGCCGAAATCGGCATCAGCACTGACAAATTTCACGCGCGCGGCCCATGCGGGCTCAAGGAACTCACAAGCTACAAATACATCGCCTATGGCGACGGACAAATTCGCTAGCACGACATCCCCCACTTAGCCCTCGGTGATCCACAGGGGGGATGCAAGTTCATCGCTAAATACGTCTAAAACATTCTATGCACATTGCACCACCGGGTGATTCACTCGGTGCTGAATGAATTGGCTTTATAGATTATCAGCCGTCTTGCCAGGCCAGTCTTTCCACCATGTCAGAAACAAATTGAGCTGATCTTCAGCGAACTTTTTCTGGCTGGGAGAGAGCTTGTCCGTTTCGTTGAAGTGACGTTCGTAGTCTTTATCTCCCTGAAGTACGAGGAGATACTTGTAGTAGAGGACCAAGTCTGGACCTTCGTCGAATCGCGATAAGACTGTCAAAGCCTCTTCAAGTTCGAGAGCATGTTTTCTGGCGACTACATCTCCTTCTGCCGCACGTCTGCATAGTTGAATGAAGTGCAAAATTTGTTTTGGAATACTATTCCCTATTCCGGTAATTGCACCGATGGCTCCGCAGCGAACGAATCCGTGGAATACTTGTGTGTCGACGCCTGCCATCAGAAGGATGTTTTCGTCCGCATTCGTGATATGTTCGGCAGCGTAGCTCAGTGAATCTCTTCCGCCGAATTCCTTGAACCCAACCAGATTTGTAAACTCCTTTCTCAGATCAAAGAAGAGATCAGCTTTCGTTTCAAATCCATAATACGGGCTGTTGTAAATCACCGCTGGTAAATCTGGCGCTGCACCAAGCACGCGCGCGAAGTGATCTCGCTGAGCCGCTGGAGATGTGCCACGTGACAAGACTCGGGGAATCACCATTAGCCCCGCTGCTCCAACTTCTTGTGCGTGAGCAGCATGGCTCGCTGCATGTACAGAATTCTGAGCACCGGTTCCGACAATGACTGGGACGCCTGCTGCAACGAGTTGACGAACGCCTTCCTGTCGCTGCTCATTCGAAAGCAACGGCCAATCTCCCATAGAGCCGCAATAAACAACACCGCTCATTCCAGCGGCAACAAGTTCTTGCCCCTTCTTGACCAGGGCAGGGTAATTCGGAGTCCCTGCAGAGTGACAAGGAGTCATTAATGCGGGAATGCAACCGTGGAAAATGTCCGTGTTCATGAAATGAGCTTTCGATCTTTAGAGCAAGAATTCTATCTGAGTACACGGAGGCAATGTCGTTGCCATTCAAGACGCTGACAGGCGAAACGAATGTTGCCGGGAAGGGTGCGATCTTGCAACCCTGGCTGCGGGGTGGTTCGTCAGAAAAAAAAGGCGGCGAATCTGATTGCTGCACTGCAAGAGGTGTCAATTGCTCATTCACAGAAAGAATGAAGTGAGTCGTAGAAGTGGTTTCACCGCAGTCTCTATTCTGAAAATCGTTTCCACTGCGTACTGGTCAGGCTCGGTTCTGCGGAACGCTCATTGGCGAAGGAAGTCTTTTGACTGCGGCGTGAGATCCCTGCTGGCGGAGATTCGATATGGATCGTGAATTCTTCTGATTCTTCTTCCGTTCCTTGCATTGTGAGTGACGCGGAAAGTTGTCCGTTTCCGGATTTACGAGCGATTGCTTGAAACAAAGCGTTGCGGCTTTGACCCGGTTCCAAACGGGAAATCTTATGTTTGACCCGTTCTCCAAACTTATGTTTCATTTCTCCAGAGAGACGAAGGTAAAGCGAGATGTTCTCCGCCGGAGCAGTCCCAACATTCGTCACGGTGAAGGTGAGAGAGATCGTTTCTCCCTGCTTCACAGTCCGAGCAGGAGTGACCGCCAATTTGAGTTCTGGGAACGGCTTCGGAAGAGTGGAAACCGGGACCGGATCAGGCGCTGGTTCGGGCTTACGTTCTTCGAAGACTGGAACAACAGGAGTCTCCGGTTCAACAGGAAGCAATTCTGGCAATTCCTCAATCGGTGCTGAAACTTTGGCGATGCCACCCACTCTTGATTTGTTTTGCAAAGTCGTTTCGGTTTTGATAAGCACCTGAGAGTCTGGAATCAATGTCACGTGCAGAGCACGGCGACCATGAGCTGGCAACTGACCGAGTGACCAGACCAGTTCATCACCCTGAACTGCCGCTGGGGGATCGACTTTCGAGACACGATGAATCGCCGAGAGACGCTCATGAACGACAACCTGATCGATGGGATCGTTGGTGCGATTCGTAATGTGAATTGTGTAAGTCAACGGCTGCCAGACACTTGTCGATGGAGGTGTCTGCTTTTCAATGAGAATTCCTTGATTACGAATTGGCTCAATTCCATCGAATGTAGTCCGCACAACGGAACTCGTGATGTACGAAGGAGGAATCGGCACTGTGGCTCCTTGCGGAAGATAAGACTGGAAGCGATCAAGCAACTGTCGGTTGGAAAGTGTTGTTGAAAATTGATCTGGAACGAATTGTTCATCGATTCGTTGAGGACGCGAACTGATTGTTGCGAGTTCTTGCTGATTCCAGAGGAACGGGAGTTGTGTACGGAAAACGAAAGACTCTGAAAGATCGGAACTGAAAGGAAAGACCGGATCGAAATCCGAACTCAGAGTCGGCTCAGGGAGTAGTTCATCCGAGGGAACTTCTGCGAGAACTGACAAAGAATCTGGTGAATTGCTCGTTGCGGCAACAAGTTTTGGATCTTCCAAAAAGAATAAAAGAATCGCGAGCAAGATCCCGGATACGCCGGCAATCGATCCGATCGACCAGGCAGGGAACCAATCGTGATCTTCTCGCAACGCCCAGCGCACTCTGAGAAGCCCGCGCTGTCCTTGAATCAGCCACGCGGCTGATTCAGGAAAGAGATGCCTGGGACGCGGAATTCGATCTGGGTTCGACACGGAGACTCCTTCTCTGGGCGGGTCGATAACTGAATGCAGGAACAGAGATTTGACGAAACTCCGTCCTGAATATGGACTTGGTAACAAATATGTTCATTTGTGAAAACGTCAATTCTGTAATTTTTACATTTCAATGATTGCGTTGCTGCGAAGGTTCGAGTGACCAAATTCCGATTCCCTGCTCCTGGGCAATTTTTTCTGCGGCAATCAGTCGTTTTTTCATCTCGCTGCGAAACGGATATTGCGTTTCGGCAGTTGCCAGCCCAGCCAGGACAAGTTCTTCATTCAGCGAGAGTCCGCCGATCTCTACAAAAGCGAGAATTCGCTCATAGTCATCAAAGCGTTCTACATCGAAGATCAATCGCACCGTTTTCGTTTCCACTAACCGCTTTGTAAATTCAGTCGCTTCAGCACCAAATGGCTGCGGAGGGAGTCGAGGGTGTTTTGTTTCGGGAGTATCGACTCCAAGCAGTCGAACGCGGCGCGAGCCTTCGATGAGAAGAGTGTCTCCATCGATCACTCGAACAACTTGAACATCTTCAAAATCGGCGTTTTGAGAAACGACTTGATGCTGGATGACCGAAGCACGGTAAAGACTCCATGCAAGAAATGCCGCTAGTGTGACCCATCTCAAATGATTGGACTGTCGATACCGCGTTTTTGAAGCCACAACGAGGACCGCCCGTTCAGAACCACTAATTCTTGCTGAAAGTCACTCTCGATGCTGGAGCAAGATTTAACGGAGATTTTAGAAATCTCCGAGCGCACGATGTACAGAAATCGAGCTTGAGTGTTTTTGAACCGGTCTCTTCCAGCTTGAATTCGTCGGTAGAATCCATCAACGAGATCTCGTCTGCGATCTGTTGCAGATGATCCGCATCCAAATCGTCTTCAATCAATTCGTCAGGGTCGAACTTCGGAGCAATTTCTATATTTGCTTCGTAACGCTCTTTGCCAAGCGAACCGCCACACAGATCACACGAGTAGTGGATCATATTATTATCACCTCGCGAAGAGGAAAATGAGTATCAAATTCAGTTTGAAAATTATGTCGTCAGAACAGATTCATACATCATGAGTTGATGCGATTGAAAAGCGACTTCACGGGAATTTAACAGAAAAAGATGCAGAGTGTGAAGTCTCTTTTTTAACTTTTTTGAGTGTTGAGAAAGTTCAAAATAAAACGCATTTCTCACTTGCTTGGCAACTCAATAACTCCCTCCCAATTCGCAGGTGCCCGGCGATTGTTTTGTGTAATGATTGCCAGCAGAAAATCTTGCGCTTGATCACTTGAAGGCATCGAATGCAAAGATCGATAGGCCTCTTCCCAGTGTCCGTTCATGAATTGTTCGACACCAGTTTCATAAGATTCAATTTGTTCATCAGTCAATTCTGAATCTTCACCGAGTGGTGGAATCAACTCGCTCACTTTTAATGAGGTTTCCATTCCATATGGCAACACTTTCGCAAGAGTGCGTAATCGCCCTTCTTCAGCTGCCAGCCCTCGCCTTGCCAATTGAGCGGTGGATTCGTCCATCACAATTGGAACACGGAGTTTCTTTGTCATTCCTTCGAGCCGACTGGCGAGATTCACAACGGGACCAAAGACTGTCACAGACATTCTACCACTTGTCCCGATTTGACCGGCGACAGCGCGACCATGAGCGACCCCGACCCCGACCTGAAAATCTTGCAACGGATGATCTTTGTCGCGTTGGATTCGAGAGAATTCTCGGCGAATTGAAAGTGCGGCGCGGCACGCCTTGAGTGGGGCGTCTTCTGAACCAAACGGCCAACCCCAAAAACCGAGAACGGCATCACCGAGGAAGTCTCCCGTGACACCACCATGGTCGAGGATTTCCCGAGACATCACTTCGAGCGCGCCGCTCACTCGTTCGAGCAATTCGGTAAGGTCATCGGCAGAGGCTTCCGCATGATGGCTAAAGCCTCGCAAATCGCAAAACAAAACAGTGACGTCACACTCTTTCGGTTTCAGCAGATCGATATTGAGTTCGTGATGATCGCCGGTCTCTTCCAATGCCGTTAAAATAGGCGGGGAGAGAAAACGTCGCAGCACCGATAATTGTCCTTCCATTCGGTTCATGCGTTGTGACGAACTGATCACCTCACCAACAAGTTGTGCGAAGCGAACATCGGATTGAATATTTTGGCGAACTTGCGCCCCTTCTACAAAAGGTGAATCCAACTGCCCGGCAACGTAAACGCACCATTTCTCACGGTCAGCGACTTTCAATGGAACACAAAACGCCCAGTCAAATTCTGCTGCCTGTGTATATTGTTGCCCGACTTCGGAACTCTTCTCCCAGATATGTAATACGGACCGCTGACCTTCAAGAGCATCCTTCACAAGACGCGTGCTGGGACGAAAGACGCCTTCAAGTTCGTTGCGTCGCTCCCACGCATGAACATCAACGTGATTCTCTTCCGTAATTGAAACGACTGCTGCGGCTTCCGAATTTCGAATGCCTGCAAGAATGAGTGAAACGAGCTTCGTTGCGGATTCCTCTTTTGAGGTTGATTCGTCAATCACCTCTGGTAACCGCGCCAGAGCTTCCAAGCGGCGATCTGCGTCAGCGAATTGAACTTGCTGCAATTCCCGTTGTGAGAATGTCAGTTCCTGAAACGGCGCGTTTGGAGAATTCGAGGTTGCTGCGACTTTATTCAGATAGAATGTGGTTTTCCCGACCACAAACTTGTCGGGAGAAGGATGGCTGCCGGACGTGACCTCTTCACCTTTGATAAACAATGGGTTTCGGGCGCTCACTTCAACTTTCAATGTCACGACATCTTCTTCGACAACAAGTATGAAGTGCTTACGTGAGAGTTGCGATTCCCACGTTACGGGAGAGTCGCAATCTGGAGAACGTCCCACAGAGTAGCTACGACTTTTCTCAAGTCGCTGCTTCCAGCGTTGTTGCGGATCCGGTCCCAGTGCCGTCAATTGCCACATTCAGGTTGGTTCTCCGTTTTGTAATAAGTCGAATTGCCGAACTCTACGTAACATCATGCGAGTGAACGACTGGCTCAGCATTAGCTTGCTGGTCAAGTCGCAATTGTCCGCAGGCAGCGTCGATGTCGGCTCCTTTCCGCTTTCGGACAGTCGCGTTGACGTTCCATGACCGCAAAGTCTCGATAAATTGATTTGTTCGCGGTGCCGACGGCGCGTGAAGCGCGAGCGGCGCGACATCATTCATCGGAATCAGGTTCACATGCGCATTTCTGTGTTTCAATAATTTTCCTAATTCGACCGCTTGTTCATTGCCGTCGTTCACGCCAGCAAGCAGGACATATTCGTAGGTGATCCGTCGTCCGGTTTTGTCGAAGTAGTCGTCGGCGGCCTTGAGTATTTTTTCAATGCGAATGTTTTTATTGACCGGAACAATTTCAGTCCGAAGATCGTCATTCGGAGCATGGAGTGAGATTGCCAGGTTGAACTGAATGTTCAGCTCAGCAAGTTCGTCGATTTTCTCAGGGAGTCCCACTGTCGATACCGTAATCCTGCGCGCTCCCAGCCCCATGCCTCCTTTTTCGTTGAGAGTCAGCAACGCTGGAATCAAGTTTTTCAAGTTCGCGAGCGGCTCTCCGATACCCATGATGACCACGTTTGTGATGCGTTCATCTGGCTTTAAAAGCCGATCCGCACGGAGGATCTGATCCAGGATTTCCCCAGTCGAAAGATCACGCTTCAAGCCTTGTAAACCGCTGGCACAAAACACACACCCCATTGCGCACCCGACTTGGGTACTCACGCAAACGGTCCGCCGCTTCTCTTCACGCATCATGACGCATTCGACATACTCTCCGTCGCTCATCTCAAGCAACAACTTTTCAGTGCCATCCTTTGAAGTCTGATGTCGCGAAATCTTCGAAGCGAACAGCACGAACTCTTCGGAGAGTTGATTGCGAAGCGATGCCGGCACATCGTGCATTTCGTCAAACGAAGAAACACGCTTCCCGTAAATCCAGCGACGTATTTGGTCTGCCCGATACGAACCGTTCCCGGTTCCTTCGACCCAGGAGGTCAGTTCATCGCGTGAGAGATCAGTCAGAATACGGCGGGACATTGGGGGAATCGAAATTCAGGAGTGGAATGTAAAACTACGAAATGTGACACGAATCATCTTACGATATTCGCATCGAAAAAGAGAGTGTTCAAATCCCGTAAAGATTTATCGCTTAGCACCGGTGATGAATTCACTTCACTCAAACCGGCACCGCAACACGCGAAAGACGAGCAAGATCATCAAACATAGCTTCGAGACAAAGCAGCACTGGCATCGTCTGCCGAAGATGAGATTCAGCTTCAAAGCATCGGTCGAGCATGGACATCAGGCGTTCAGTTGTCAGTGGGTCAGCTGACTCGCGAATCGAAAGCCGAAGGACTTCGATGCAAAACTGGTTCGCCCAGCGCATGTTTTGTCTTTGCTGACTGGTGTCGCCTCCCAGTTCGTCGAAGACACTCGTGATCATTTTTACCGATTGAAGACTGTCGACAGGCAGACTTGAAAGGCAACTCGATACTGTCGTTTTCAATTGAAACAAACCGGGGTCAAGCAACTGCTGCGCCGTCGCGAGATTTCCTTCTGCGTACTGAGCGACCTTTTCTGCCTGGGCAGGCGTTTCGACGTCTCCCAACTCCACGAGGAGTTCCGCGATGTCGCGCTCAGGAAGGGGAGAAAAACGAACCATTTGGCAACGTGATCGAATCGTCGGCAGTATTGAATCGAGACTGGGAGTCATTAGAAACAAAATTGCCCCCGGCGGCGGTTCTTCCAGTGTCTTCAGCAGAGAGTTTGCACTCGCTTCGTTCATTGTGTTGGCGTCATCGATGATAGCTACTCGACGATTGGCGGACATCGGTCGCATTGCAATGTCATGGCACAGCCCTTCCTTGCCTCGGTTTTCATCTCGACCAGCGATCAAGGCAATGGGAAGTTCACGCTTCCCTTCAGGGCAGCCGATTTCCAGCAGATCGGGATGAGTCCCTGCGAGCACTTGTTTGCAAGGCGGACATTTTCCACAGGCGTCAAACTCGCTGTCAGGAACCTGTTCGCAGAAGAGAGACTGAGTCATCATCCGGGCGAACAACCTCTTGCCAATCCCAGAGGGACCGATAAAAAGGTACGCATGCGCCACGCGCCCACGCCCAATCGCGCGACGAAACATTTCAACTTGATTTTGATGACCGCGAAGTGTTTCCCACATAGGTTCTATTCTTGTTGTTCACAGACAGGAATGTCTGTGCTACTCGCATTGTTTACAAATCCCCTTCCCCCTCTTATCCCTTGCCCATCTTCATTGACACTGTCACTTGAATGCGGCAATGTTCCATGAAACCACAATTTCGCCTGCCTCACAAGTCAGTAGTTCGATGTTTGACCCGCCGCTCACAATTCAACAAATCCACGAGCACTGGATGTGGCGCGCCCTCGATCAGGCGCAGCGTGCTTTTGACCATGAAGAAGTTCCTGTCGGTGCAATTGTCGTTCATCAGGATCGGATCATCGGCGAAGGCTACAACCTTCGCGAAGCTCTTAACGATCCGACCGCACATGCCGAAATGATCGCAATTACACAGGCCGCTGAGCAGCTTCAATCCTGGAGATTGCTTGATTGTACTTTGTACGTCACCCTGGAACCTTGCCCGATGTGTGCTGGAGCGATTGTGCAATCCCGAATTCCAAGGCTGGTTTACGGAACGATGGACCCGAAGAGTGGCGCGTGCAATTCGTTGTATCAGATCACGGACGATGCGCGACTGAACCATCGCGTCAACGTCACTGCCGGTGTTCATCAAGCCGAATGTCAGGCGATCTTAAAAGAATTCTTCGCAATGCAGCGTGCGAAGGGAAAGAAGTAGCCGTTATGCCGGACACTTCAAGTGTCCGGCAAATCAGACGAGAACGCACTACCCGATGCTGCCGAATATCGCATCGCTAAGTTCATCGGCGGAGCCTTCGTCGACGAAGCAAAGATACGTCAATTGACCGACCTGCCATTCCAGAACTCGGCGTCCAGACGAGGAACCAGGTGAAGTCTGAGTGGGCGTGCCTCGAAACTGATCGGTAGGAATCACAACCAGAGTCCCGGACCATTTCTTGAATACAAAGTGGAA
>JAJDEL010000465.1 GCA_029259835.1 Planctomicrobium sp.
TCAGTCGCATTCGCAATGCCTCCATCAACGCAATGAAAGCCCTGGGATCCACCAACCTCGCAGCCACACTCCGAGAAAACGCCTTCCGCAAAGACCTCCTCTTCACCAAACTAGGCATTGTCAATCTTTGACCAGCCCTGGCGATTCGGCATGGATGCCGAACTCTGCGGCTCCGTGCGATGTTGGGCTGGCACGGTTGGATCTAACGAGTGCCCTGCTGGTCGTGTTCTACAGTTCCTCTGATTCGACGACTCGTGTAAACACATACGTTTCGCCAGAAGCCGTCTCAACGTGAAATCTCAACGGTCCCCTATTGGTAATCGTTCCGTTCGGTGAGTATTCGGAGAAGTCTCCTGGCAACTCTACGACGAGGCGATCATCGATGACGTTGAAGCGACCTTCGGCGTCCTCGCTTCCTAAGTTATTGTAGGACGACAGCTCGCCATCAGGTCCAAAATTGTACATAAAACGCTGGACGAAGCAGCGGCATGTCCCATCGTCATAAAACTCAAGTCCTGTGCGCTCACGCGGATTCTCCGGAAGTTCACCCTGAATATACTCCCACATTCCATTGAGATCTCTTGCGTCGTCTGTCAAGTGTCCTATCGACTGACTGAAGTTAAGCCACACCACAACGGGAATGAAGATCCCTGCCGCCAACAACGCCCAGATCAAGAATGTGAGCGACGGTTTCCGTCGGAACGATTTCATTGGGATGCTCGACGAGTGTTTGCACAACGGAAGGTTTTTACGACACCGCCCCACAACGGAGCGATTGATTTTGAACTGTCGGAGATTGTACTAATGCCAAAGAGCGAAGGTGTGCCCGAAGGGTCTCAGCGTAAAAACCATGTTGGGTGACCCGGCTAATCGCCTAAGACCGCTGATTGAGGGACAAGTTTTCGCGGGCCGCGCCCAGTACGAACGCCATGCGGCATTCCGCGGTCTATGTTTGGCATCGGCTGCTGTGAACCATCGGGATTCACAATGATGATTTCGATTTCGGGCAAGATGTCAGTTCGCGGTGCGACAGATGAAATGACTCCGTCCACGATTTCCAGAGCAACATCGGGTCCGGAATAACTACAATTCGCACAGGAATTGGAGTCAAGCTCGGACTCACGGATAATTAGATTTGCGAACGAAAGATCACCAATGTTAGCGGAACCACCTGAGGCGAAGTATGACCACGATGGAATTGAACCGTCGGCGGCGCGACGCCAGAGAATCTCGTCGCCGATTTTGTAGTCAGTGCCACCCGCACCAAACGGATGGCAGCAGTGGCCCCATTGAAAACCGACCTCGCCGTAAAGGACAAGATTCGCACCGCAAGTTGGGCAGGCGATTGGTGGCGACTCTACGTGGGCGAACAATGGCATTTCTGATCGACTCGGGTCACTCAACGGAAGGTTTTTACGTCACCACCATGAACGAAGCGCGTGACCCTGGATTGTCAAACAGTTTACCAACAAAAGCTCACGATGAGAAACATGAAAGTTGATCGCGAAGCCCTCTGCGTAAAAACCATGTTGTGTGACCGTGAACTACAGTTGATCGTCCAAGCCCTCAACGCGCGCAAGCGACACGTGGCTATGTATGCCAGTTGAGCGAGCAGTTTCTGAATTACATTTCTGGCAGACGATGGGAGTGTCGTCGATTGTCCCATTAACAAGACTGCGATCACAAGTAGGGCATATCATTCGCGAGGCGTACGCGGCATGCGGTATCAGTAATCCGGTCGAGTTAGCGGCGACGTCGTTGATGAGTAAGACGATGTGTTGCAAGATACGAGCGTCATCAATAGACGCTTGGTTGGCGGCAAGCCATTTGGGGAACGTATACCTGTCGAGGTCAGGTGCAATGTTGACGTGGACGAAGCATTGCGGGCAAAAGTAGGAATATGAGTCTGCGTTGTATTCGCCAATCCGCTCATTCCACGTGAGGGCGTCCCAGTGGTGGCCGCAATCGTCGCATTCAGCGCTGAATCCCCATGCCATATCAATACGCCTAGGTCGTGCAACGGAAGGTTTTTACGTCACCGCCGTGAACAAAGCGAGCGACGTCTGATCTACGAGACATTCTACCAAGGTCATCGCCCGTTGCAAAAGAGCGAAGGTGAGCCGAAGGCCCCAGCGTAAAAATCATGTTGTGCGACCGGTCAATCGTCGGTGTCGATGAATCCAAGAATCCATGATGCGTCCTGGCAAAGCGGGTGACCAGAATCGCGGGTCGCAAAACGCAGCAGGTTCTCAAGCGGCGGGTCAAACAATGCGGTACGTGGGAATTCGCCGGAATCGTCTGCAAGTTGGCGAAACGCAGAAATTAGAGAAGCGAGACCAGCATCCGATTTGAGCGCACAAGTTCGGAAGGTGTCGATAACACGTTTCCCATCCCGTACGTCGTAGCCGAACGCGCCACTGATAGCGGTCCAGAAGCGATTGGCGAGCTCTAGATCGTCAGGAGCCGATTCGAGTCGGCTTTGAGTTTGGTTACGTCCGCGTACCATTCGTTGTGAGGTTGTCTTGCCAATTCGGTAGGTCGCGTAACGGTTGGCACGGCCATCACCGCCCGTGCGGAAGGAGTAAACGGTTGAATTACGATTGATTGTATTACGCCGCCGCCCGTTGCACTACGCCGAAGGTGACTCCGCTCTGCGACCGTGCCTTGTTGGGCGACAGTGCCTCACCCACCACCACTAGTAGACGTTAAGGTTTTAATCGCAAACTCTATCATCTCATCCACAGATGTGAAATGAGGAATCGAACCAACAACGTCGCTCACGTCGCCATCATCGCAGTCTAAATCGTAAATGGCCAAATCGTCGTCATGGACTATGTAAAGTTTTTGTGTGCCACGGATGTTCTGAATCTTGCGATCGCCGACATTAAGCGAGATTGTCACAATGTCATCTTGTACACGTTCACTGCTCATTTGTTGAGAA
>JAJDEL010000466.1 GCA_029259835.1 Planctomicrobium sp.
TTGTGTCAAGAAACCCAAAGGCTCAAGTCGTTTTTTCGACTCCGACTCCTCCCCCTGGAACTATCGGAAGAACTTACAAGCTGCCATCGCGTCCGGTTCCGATTGAGAAGCACCCACGAGTCGGGATGATCGATGTGAAAGTCATCGGCGCGGAAAATGTCATCGTCCACGATATGAATGCGATGCGAACGGAAGACACAATTGATGGCTTTCGCGACGCCAAAGATTCCAATATTTGGCACTTCGAATCAAAACCACTCTACCCTGGTCTCGACCATGTTTACCGCGTTCAGGCAAACTTCAAAGATGCCGACGGAACCGAAACAAGCTCAGAGCGTTATGTTCGACTGATCATGGGGCGAGTCGTGGAACTGAAATTCTCCACCGAATATAACGCAAAAGAAGTTAAGAAATAGAATGGAGTCAGGTCGCCAGCTGTCGGTCTGACCCTTTGACTCAACATCTTCAGTCTTCTTGCGGTTCACATGCCCCTTGTGAGCCGCTTTTTTATTGACTCAAATCCTCTACTGTCATCTCTTCGAACAGGTCGCGATAGGCTTGAGGGATTTCGATAGACTTCAGACCTCCACCTTCAATGCCGCAGATGCAACACGCCGTTTTCATTCTACCATGGGCGATTCTTTTATCGTCTCGGAAAAACTCCATATGAAACGTGAGTGATTTGAATCCGATTCTTTCGACTCGAAGATGAATGTCGAGGACATCTTCATGGAAAGCAGGTGCCTCAAAGTGACACGATGCGGAGACACGCGGCCAGCCGATATACGTGCCATCCTCTTGCTTCTCCATGATGTGAAGCCCCAAGGTTCGGAAATAATCGTGCTCAGTCTCTTCCATCCAGCGATAGAAATTCGCGAAATGGACAATCCCAGCCATGTCTGTATTGGCAAACTCGACACGCCGCTGAGCCACAAAAACTGCCATGAATTTTCCTTAAAGCGACTTGATTGATTCGATGTTCTCACCATGAAAGAGTACAGTGTTTTTGAGGGAATGTCTCCCACAGCTTGAACAATCACACCTTGATACAATCACTGCAATGACAACCGACGCTGACACTCTTAACGATTTACTCGAAGCTCTCGCCGCAGGCAATAAGAGTGTCGATGTCGTTCGAGATACGATTGCACGCATGATTCCGCCGCAAACGACCTCAAGTGCTGGCGGATCCATTCGAGTTGACGTGCAACGTCAGGATCGCTGTGGGTATCCGGAAGTGATCTATGCTCCTGGAAAAACAGACGAAGCTCTTCAAGCGGCATTTCAAACATTACTTGAGGCCGGTCAAAATTGCTTGGCGACTCGTTGCTCACCTGAGCAAGGAATTTTTCTCAAGCGAGCGTTTCCAGAATCAAGCTACGATGAACAAGCTCGAACTGTTCGTATCAATAAAAACGACGAATCGAACGGTCGCGTCGTTGTTGTCACTGCGGGAACTTCTGATCAACCTGTCGCTCTCGAAGCCCTGGAAACATTACGCTGGATGAATGTCGAGGCTGATTTGCTCATGGACGTCGGCGTCGCCGGTCCTCAGCGGTTTTTGGATGTGAAGCACGAACTCGACAACTGCGACGCCGTCATCGTCGTCGCCGGAATGGAAGGAGCGCTCCCATCAGTCGTAGGCGGCTGGGTCAGTTGCCCGGTTATCGCCGTCCCGACAAGTGTCGGCTATGGCGCCGCTTTCGGCGGAGTTGCCGCACTGCTTGGTATGCTCAACAGCTGCGCCGCAAACGTCGCTGTCGTCAACATCGACGCCGGTTTCAAAGCCGGATACCTCGCCGGCATGATTGCCCGGCGGAAACAAGGACAATAGACCAGCAAGTTATTAAGGTGACTGTGAAATATTTGCTAATGCAGAAGAATGAAAATACTGGAACCGTGAAATGACATTTCGATCAATCTATTTAATTTTGATTTGTACCGGAATTGCTCAGTTCACTCTGGCTGAGGAGTCGGCACGCGAACGACCTCCGCTCAGCATTCGTCTCGGCTTTTGTCCAGGTGATGCCTTTTTTCCCGTAATCGTCGGAAAAGATCGTATCGATTTTTTCTCAACTCATAAATTAGGCCGATTTAGTTCCGAAGACGAAAACCAAGATGTTGAAAGGATTTCTGAGTTCACTTTCGGTTACTCTCTTCCTTCTGCAAGATTACAGCATGCACCCGTTTACTATTTCGGGTATTTGGAATGCAAAATTAAAGGTTTGACTGAGGAACAGGTGAGGGTCATCGAAAAGGCCGTTTATTACGCAAGCCGTGAATCCACACTTCGGCAACGGGAAGCAGGAATGGATGTTATGGGAACTCCTCGTCACACCTTCCAAATGCTCATTGTTAACAAATCATTTCCGTTTAGAATTGCACATTTCTATAACCGCTACAACGAAGACTGGAGAGAGTTCGACACTGAAAAGTATCCTCAGTTGAGATATTCCCCATTCGGAGTTGGCTGTCCGAGCGATTACCAACCTCACTTATGGCTTCCAGAAGCGATCATCAATGATTGGAAATTTTCAAAGCATGTTCCTGAACTGAGCGTTACTTACCCTGAACCATTCTCAAAGGAAGATTGGCCAAAACCAATTTATCCCCAATCACCAGATGTGCGTCCGATATCAGTCAAGTTTGATGATATTGCCATCGTTTGCATTCCTGGAAACGATTTGGAAAAGGCATATCGAGAAAGAATGAATCAGCCGTTCTATGTCGGGAACTCAGATGGTGTCTACCGCTACGAGATGAAACTGAGTAAAGAGTCCATCGTAGTTCTCAAAAAAGAACTGATGATCAGCATCAAAGACATCAAGGACGCCATTGAGAATCCGCCGGATCCCCCATAAATCAGTTTCAATTAAGCAACGCTCCTAAACGACTTCTTCACTTTGGCTCCCTTGCCACTTGAGCCACCTCGGTCATCAATCGTACAGGCAGAATGTCCATTCCACATTGAATTCATTTTCCGAACAAAGACTTTCGCCCACAATGAAAATAGTCATCCACCCGCCAATTGATGACGTTCGCCTTCTTGCAATTCGAGAAGCAGCAGGGTCGGTGCCTGTCGTGAATTGTCAAACGATTGAAGAAGCAGGTAAGGAGATCGCGGACGCTTCAGGCTTCTTTGGGAAGATCACTCCAGGACTGTTGGCACAAGCCGAGAAATTGCAATGGGTGCAATCTCCGACGGCGAGTCTTGAGCATTACATCTTTCCGGAACTGATCGAGCATCCCTGCGAACTGAGCAACATGCGCGGACTGTTTTATGATGTCATCGCCGATCACGTCTTCGGATACATTCTCTGCATCGCGCGGAATCTGCACATTTACTTACGACAACAA
>JAJDEL010000467.1 GCA_029259835.1 Planctomicrobium sp.
CCCACGGCTGGATCAACATCGCCCCCGCTCAATCAAATGGATGAGCGGACATCGTTGATCAGAATACGCAACAGCTAATAAAAAAGCATGGCCCCCGACAGATGCCGAAGGACCATGCCACTCTCAATTCAATCTCTGGTGAAGTAACTTACTTCTTCGCCAGTTCGGCTTTGATTTGGGTCACGACTTTTGTGTCGTCCGGCTGAGTGGATGTGCCGTAGCGGGCGGCGACGTTTCCGTTGCGGTCGATCAGGAATTTCTCAAAGTTCCAGCCAATCGGACCAGGCTTCTTCGGTTTGGTTTCTGTTGCGGTCAACTTCTTGTAGATCGGGGCGGCTTCGTCACCGTTAACGTCAATCTTAGACATCATCGGGAACGTCACTCCGTAATTCTTTGTGCAGAACGTACGGATGTCGCCTGCCGAACCTGGTTCCTGTTTTCCAAACTGATTACAGGGGAAGCCGATCACAACGAGACCATCGTCTTTGAATGTTTCGTATAGGTCTTGCAGGGCTTCATACTGCGGCGTCGCGCCGCAGCGGCTGGCGACGTTCACAATCATGACAACTTTGCCTTTGTATTCGGACAGGTCGACTTTCTTCCCTTCAAGCGATTTCACTTCTTGATCAAGCACGGTCGGTTTAGCTTTCTCGGCAAGGGTGGTGTTGGAAAAGAACTGCGAAGCACAAACGGCTCCCACGGCAAGAATGGTGAATAGTTGTTTCATTGAAACCTCAGTATCGGGATAGGGTCTAGTGTTGAGTGTCTAGTGTGAGACAATCAAGGATTCTACCATTTTTGGAGCCAACACAAAACCAGCAGACACTTTTCTTGACCCTTGCCCTTTTTATGCATTATCTCTGGTTTGCAAGAACAATGCCTTCTTTTCGCCTGGAAGAGTGAAATCGAAGCCGCAATTACGGAAGAACTGGTCGGTCGATGTGATCGCCATGACTTCGAAGACTTTGCGGTCTGAGGCCAACTGAATGCACGCTTCAATCAATCTCTTGCCGACTCCCTGGCCTTGCATAATTGGTCGAACGCACAGCGAGCGGACTTCTGCCAGTTTTGGCGAGTAAATTTCTAATGCGACGAAACCAACAATCTGTGAATTTACCTTGGCGATAAACCCGGTCGGAACGAGGAGTTCCAATTCACCAACAGTTCGCGGAAGAATCCGACCTGCCGCGACGAAATCGACAAGGAACGCGTCAATCTCGTGCAGGTCATGCATCGTCGTCGCACGAACAATATACGGATCTGGAGATGATTTGGAATCGGAATCGGCTTTATTATCAGACACAGCTTTATTCTTAGTTTCGATTAGCCACACACTTTAAGTGTGTGCAGTAAAGTTCAAGATTTTGACGAAGACTTTTACAACTCATCCGAATCATCGTATTCGGTGATGTCATCTTCAAGCGAGGCATCCGTCACTTTCGAGCTCGGAGTGCGGCGGAAAACGGCGACGACATCTTCGAGTGGAACAACGAAGAGAACGTTGTTCGATTCCAGATCCACTGGAATCGCATTCTTCGGATGAAACAGCACCTTGTCGTACTTCGCGACAGGGAAGTCTTCGTCATTCTCGACCTCCGCGCTGATTTCGACAACGCGTCCGGTAATCGTCGGAATCTCCGCCTGATCCGGCAGCACAATCCCGCCCCGGGTTTGGTGCCGACTCTCATCCTTACGAATCAAAATCCGCGGCCCCAACGGCACTACAAATTCATCCATATCAATTCCCCAATTCGAAGGGGTGAAAAACGCGTGAAGTGAACAGTGTGAGAAGTGAACCAAATTATAGGCAGAATCAACCCCAGTGACGACAGAGAAGTCAGAATCAACAGTCAATTCAGTACCGTCGGCAACAATTTTGACGGCTACGAAGAGTGAAAGGTTCACCTTGACTGAGAACAATTGGGATATCCCACCCAACGAACATCGTTGGAATATCGTAGTCAGCACTGTGCTTCTTGCAATTGAATAAGAGATGAGGCGAACTGGATGTTTCCATCAACCCTGGCTGGTATGCCAGCACCGCTGCCAACAAATTTGACGAAGGAGCACCTGCCGCATTTTGATGCTTTGTCCCCAATCGTCGACTCTCGACTTCAGGGACTTTCGTTTTTTCTTTTATTGTTCTTGTTATGTGCAGCGGCTTTTTAATGGGTCTGGAACTGGTCTCGCACGGACACAAGTCGACTTTCGAAACTGACGTTCCGTCAGGCATTGGTATTGATCTTCGGTTGGGGCATGGCATCACTGGTTGTGCTGACAATGATTTCCGGCGCCCGTGAGTTGATGACGCCAGGAGCCTGGCAGCAACAAGGCTGGACATACAAACTTGCGGACGAGTCCAGTCCGCTTTTCGATGATTCAAAACCAGCCCGCCGTAAAGCTTTGGAACAGCTACGATTCCAACTGTTTCAATACGCCGCTAAGAACGAAGGCAAGTTCCCGGACCAACTCTCGGATATTGAGGATGAAACACTCTGGTCGGTTCCGCAGCATCCGGAATTTCAGTTCTTGCTTGTCCAAGGAAAACATGGAAACGCTGCCAGCACAATTTTAGTATTCGAACCTGAGATCGAAGCCGAGCGTTTCGTGATCATGACGAACGGAATGATCGGCTCGATGCGAACCGCTGAGCTTGAGAAGGCCTTGACCAATGACAAATGAAACAGAGCAGACCTCAACAGAGCAGCCTGGAAATGCAATGAGATGGGGGCTTGGTATCATTGGCCTCGTGATCTTCCTGATGCTTGTCCCGAAGAGTGCAGTGTTACTATTCGGCTGGATGGGGTATCTCTCGCGGACGCTACCGAACATCAATCCGCAATGGGAATTTGTGTTGATCGGAGTCGTTGCGTTTGCGCTGTTCATCGCTTCGATCTACTGGACACTCCCGAGAGTTGCTCCGCATCTGTTTTCAAGGAACTGGAAACAGTCGTTCTCAATCGGTTTGTTTTTTGTGATTGCATTTGCGTCAGGCACGGCTGTGATTGGTGCAACGCATCACTTGATTTGGATTACGACTCAGCGTCCCGCCCGGAAATCTGAACTCAAGGTGGACGCGACTTGGGGGATCCCGATCATCAGTTCAGCGCGGCAGCAAGCTCGTGAAGTTCGCTGGATAAATAAATTGAGAAATGTTGCTCTTGAATCCGATATGGTGGTAGTACAAAATTCCGGTCACTTACCACCTGGAGGAACGTTCGATGAAAACGGGCGGGGCGGTCTCGGCTGGCAGGTCAAGATGATTGGGATTTATTACGCGGACTGGAATGAGGATGAGTCCTGGCGACACCTTGACAACGCTCGACTTTGCAAGTGCCTTATTCCCGAATTTATTCGTCCTGCTACCAACCAATCTTCACTGTTTGATGACGACGGTTTTGGGTTGAGTCAAATCGCTGGAAATGTTCATGTACTTGGCATCAATCAAACGATGATACTTTCGGAAATTTCGGACGGTACGGCGAACACACTCCTCTTCGGGGAAGTAACAGAGCGTTTACGTCCCTGGTGCGACCCGGCGAACGTTCGCGACCCAGCGGATGGCATTAACAAAGTCCCTTGGGGATTTGGCGGCATGTCACACCAGAAAGGTGCCTACTTCGCGTTCTGTGATGGCTCCGTCAACTTGGTTTCCGATTCAATTGATCCAGCAATTCTCAAAGCTTTGTCGACCCCAAAAGGTGGCGAAGACGTCTCTTTCTAAGACTCAATAAAGGAACTGACCCGATATTAGCCGTTTGGGCGCTAGCCCCGGATTGTTGAGTGCAGTGTGGTGATTGAACCGGGGCTAGCGCCTAGCGGCTGGTAAGGGCTGAATCAAATAGATGAGTTGTTTCAGGACTATTGATAAACGCAACACAGCCCCCGAATCATTGGATGATTCGGAGGCTGTGAAACGTTTTCAAATAAGTCGGTCGGTTTTAGCCGCGGACGAATTCCAGGCCTTGTCGGTGGTGCCTTGGAGTTGGAAGGTGAAGGCTTCGAGGCCGTTAGGGGTCATGCTGCCGGTCAGTTTTTTGCTGTCGTTGTCACGGTCAAGGGTTAAGGTTCCGTTGTTGATGTTGAAGTTGCCGCTGAATGTGCTCAGCTTGCCTTTCGAGACTGCTTTCCACACGAACTGGCGATTCGCATCGAGTTCAAATTAGAACGATAGCACCGTTTGCAAGCTTCCCGTTCCAGGTGCCGACTTCACGTTCTGTGACAGCCCTGTGCAATTGGTATCCGAATTCATCGATCTTAATGCTGAAAGAATTTCGGGACACCGCTGCGAGGAGAGTTCAACTATTCTGTCGGACGTGAGAGGCATCCGCGGAGCCTCCTTGAGTCGACTTTCGTCGGAGCCAGCCGTAACCGAGGAGCGACAGGCTGCCCATGCCAAATAGGATGAGGCTGGATGGCTCTGGGACAGCTGCCGAAGCGACGGCAAACGTAAAGTCGTCGGAGAAAATGAACTTCTGGTCGTCCCAGATGCCTTCAGTCTCTTGCCAGAGGAAAGCGTTGAATCCGTTGGTATCGATAACACCCCAAAACGCAGGAGAGGTTGTGACCAAATCGGCATCCCCTCCACCTGGAAGGTCACCGAAATCGACAGGAGCGGAGTCCAGGAATAAAGAAATACCAGCGAATGGCGTATTCGTTGAGATCCAGCCGCCGACTCCAAATAACGTTTCTGCTGAGGAACCGCCAAAACCATCGGGGACATCGTTGGCGTGATCAGGGTTCGATGGCTGGGTGAATCTCCCGTGAGGCAACGAGTAAAAGCCCCAGTCACCCGTGACAGCCGCCCCATGCGATGTCGTAACGC
>JAJDEL010000468.1 GCA_029259835.1 Planctomicrobium sp.
GTGTCGGCTGTTACACGTTGTCGAAGGCGGCGATTATGGCTATCAACGTTCTTATGGACCAGAAGCTCATCACCCATTCGTCGCCTGGAACGGTGAGCTGCGCGGCACCTTACCGATGATTCACCCATCCGGTGAAGCTCCTTGCGGAGTGCAGCCTTTAGGTCGAGGCTTGCTGGTTCCGTCCTGGAGTGATCACCGGATCGACTTCTTTTTGCTCCGACAAAAAGGAGCAAGTTATGCCGCCGACCGGATTGCTCTCGTGCAAGGGAGTCGCTACTTCAGGCCAAGCTGCATTTCCAGAAGTCAAACCGCGAATGGTTCAAAACAGATTTGGTATCTCTCGGACTGGGTCGATGGTCGCTATCAATCACATGGCTACGGACGACTTTGGAAGCTTGAAATCGATCTCGACAAAGCCAACTGGGTTGGTGATCTGGAATTGGAACCACGTACGTCTGAATCGAAATTGGTGGACGATCTTCGCAGTGGTAAATTCTCGTCAGACACAAAATCATTATTAAAAATGTCTCAGCACCAAGATCCGTTTATCGCTCGCACTGCGTTGCTGCAACTTGCAAAAGAAACACCAAACTGGAAGCCAACCGAGGTTTCCGCTTGGTCTGCGACAGACCGAATTCAAGCAGTGCTAGCGTTGAACGCGGCGAATGCTTCGCCTGAACCGTGGGTTAAGACACTTCTCGCAGACGAAGGTGATGACGTTTTGTTCGAAACGTTGCGTTGGATCGCTGACAAGAATCTGAAAACGTATCTTTCTGATATTAAGAAAGTTCTGAATCGAAGCGATCTAAGTTATTCCAATTTCGAAGCCGCAATCGCAACATTGAATACCTTGAACGGACAATCCGAAAACGGAGTTCGAAATCCGGAACTATTGCTCGCTCGTGTTCAAGACGACCAAAGCGATCCTCAGTTGCGAGCGTTCGCATTACGAATGCTCCCGACGCAGCCTCGCTCTGCATCGAAAAAAGGAACCGCCCCCCCGGTCCGCAATTTCTCCAAGGGACTGACGCTTGAATTACTCCAACAACTCTTAAAGATCAACGATCCAACGTTGTCGCTTGAAGTTGTTCGAACATTGTCCGGCAATCCGATTGTTTCACAAAAATTACTGAGAGAAATCGCCATCGATTCTAGCCAGGATCCTCTATTACGTGCCGAAGCGGTCACAGGCTTGGCTGCCGTGGTCGAGCAAAACGCTGGCGTGCTACTCAAATTGGTGGAAGACAAAAAACGAATCGTTCGCGAGGAATCTTTGAGAAGTTTAAGGTCTGGAGAGCGTTCATCTAAACAAATCGATCTATTGAAAACGCTTGCTGATCGGTATCCCGAATCAAGCGATCTCTTCCAGGCGATCTTAACCCCGACCACATTGACCACTGGTCGCCCTCCTTCGGAGAAGACAGATGAATGGCTCAAACTGCTTGAAGCTGTGAAGTCTCCAGCCGACCCAGCAACTGGGAAGCGTATTTTTCATCACACGCGAATTGCTCAATGCACGAATTGTCATCGTCACCATGGACGAGGTAACGTCGTCGGTCCTGACTTGAGTGCTGTCAGTCACGGTAAAGGCAAAACATGGCTTCTTCAATCAATATTAGAACCAAGTCGCGAGATGGCACCAGAGTATTTGCCTCGAACGGTGCTACTCAAAGATGGAACCGTATTCACCGGAATACGATTACGGTCGTACACCAAAGAAACGATTCGAGATACCAATGGACAAAACCGAACTTTTGATCGGAATGAAATCGAATCGATGGTTGAGTCGACAGTCTCTTTCATGCCGGTCGGATTGACAAAGACATTAACCGTTCGAGAGATTCGTGATTTGCTCGCGTTCCTCGAGCAGGATCTGACACAGTAATCGCCCTGATGACTGATCGTCGAATTATATTGTGATCAAAGTCCAACGTGGTGCTGGGTTACGCAAAAGGCTAACCCAGCCTACAGCTATACTCACCTAAAGCCTGAAAGTGTTGTTATGACGATAGAAAACATTTGTGACACGGAAATCAACCGTCGCCGGTTTCTTTCCACGAGCGCAGCCGCCGGGATCGCTGGGGCGCTGACGCCTACTTTTTCAGCCTCGCTCGCAACTGCTTCGAACAAGGCTGGATCGCTGCACATTGGGACATTTCGATTTGATGTCACTCCACCGATGGGGCACTCACTTTGTGGGGGTTGGATCAAACCTGTCCTCGGCGTAGACGATCCGCTGGAAGCAATCGGATACGTCATCCTCGGGGCGGGAAAACCAATTGTTGTTTGTGTTGTCGATTGGACTGGTCTGCTGAATTCAGCACATATTCAATGGCGACAAGCATTAGCAGAGGCGGCTGGAACAACTGCTGACCGTGTCACCGTTCATTGCGTGCATCAACATAACGCTCCGTTTGCTTGCCTGGATGCGGAAGACATTATTCTGGAGCAAGGCGACCTCCCACATATTATCGAACGCGACTTCTACCGCCGCTGCCTCGATTCAGGGCAAAAGGCTGTTGAGAATGCAATCAAGCAAGCGACGTCGGTCACTCATGTTGCCTATGGGCAAGCCGAAGTTCAGAAGGTCGCTGGCAATCGCCGGATTATCGGCCTCAGTGGGAAAGTCATCTCACAGCGTGGGAGCAGTTCGAAAAGTGAAGTTCACCAACGACTCCCCGAAGGTTTGATCGACCCGATGCTCAAAACCGTTGCGTTTTACAACGGAGACAAAAAAATCGTCGCCAGCCATTTCTATGCTTGTCATCCGATGAGTTACTACGGCGATGGTCAGGTCAGTTCCGATTTCTGCGGTCTCGCTCGCAAAGAGCGTCAAAAGCAAGAGCCGGATTGCACGCACTTGTACTTCAACGGCTGCGGAGGCAACATTGGAGCGGGAAAATACAACAACGGTTCAAAAGAAGCGCGCGTGCTCCTGACGCAACGCATGCTGAATGGGATGATTGAGTCGGAGAAAAAACTCGATCCACAGGCCATCGAGAATCTTCATTGGGAAACGCACGACGTCCTGCCGCCACTCAACCCGGCTTTCGATGAAGAAGTCTTAATGCGGCAAATCTCGGACAAGAAGCAACGCGTCGTTAGCCGAAATCGCCCCTCTTTCACCGTCACATTCATTCGTCGAATCAATGCGAAGATTCCAATCACGCTCAGTTCCCTACACGTCAACGATGCCTCGCTGTTGCATTTGCCTTCGGAGAGTTTCATTGAATACCAGTTACGTGCCCAAGCGACAACGCCGAATCGATTCGTCGCCTGCGCAGCCTACGGAGATGGTGGACCGTGGTACATCCCGACTGCTGATGCCTATCCCCAAGGAGGCTATGCCGTCGGCGTCGCCTGGTGCGCTCCAGAGTTCGACCAAATGCTCTCCGGCGGAATCCAGGACTTGCTCTCTCGGGCATAGAATTCACAGTAAAACTTTGGCAATCTTCTGTGTGTAGCTCGCCCCACCAGGCATGACCTTTAAAAATTATTTCCTAGACAATGATAGATATCAACTTCACATTAACTCCGCACGATCTGCTTCCGGGTCTTCGCAAAATGTGGGATGCTTCAGCGGAATGCTTGGAGCAAATTGAGAAAACCTGCTCACCGGAGCAAGGTTCTCCGGTCTTTACGATTGAAGGGAAGTACACCGCCCAAGGGTGGACGGAATGGACGCAGGGGTTCCAATTCGGTTCTGAAATACTGCAGTTCGATGCCACTGGCGAAGAGAAATTTCTTAATCGCGGACGTCGCAAGACGTTCGATTTAATGGCTCCGCATGTGAGCCACATTGGAGTCCATGACCATGGCTTCAATAACATCAGCACCTACGGTGCATTGCGCCGGCTCATGCTGGAAAAGCGTATTCCATTCGATCAGCGAGAGCTTCAATTCTACGAGTTGGCGCTGAAAACCAGTGGAGCCGTTCAGGCTTCACGTTGGAGCGATACCTTCGAAGGGGATGGTTACATCTATTCCTTCAATGGTCCGCAGTCTCTGTTTTGCGATACAATCCGATCTCTGCGTTCACTCGCCATGGCGCACCACTTACAGCATTGTTTGATGGGAGAGAATGACGAGCCGATTTCGTTACTGGATCGGTTGTTGATGCACGCGCGAACGACGGCGCAAACAAATGTCTTCTACGGTGAAGATCGAGACATCTACGACGTGCGAGGCCGGGTGGCACATGAGAGTCTGTTCAACTTAAATGATGGACGCTATCGCTGCCCAAGCACGCAACAAGGGTACAGTCCTTTTTCGACCTGGACGCGTGGCGCTGCCTGGATTATCGCAGGGTATCCCGAACAGATTGAATTCCTGCGAACAGTTCCAGATGCAGACCTGGAATGGATCGGTGGAAGGAGCCACGTCGAAGGATTTATGCTCGAAGCGGCGTGTGCTGCGTGTGATTACTTCATCTCAGAGACTCCCACAGACGGAGTCCCTTACTGGGATACCGGAGCGCCAAGTTTGCCAAACATGGGTGATTATCGCGACCGACCCTCTAATCCGTTTAACGATCATGAACCGGTCGATAGTTCTGCAGCGGCGATTGCTGTTCAAGGGTTTTTGCGGCTTGGTCGTCTGCTCGCATTGAATGGCGATGAAGCAGGCACACGCTATTTTCAGGCCGGACTGACAATTCTTTCCACGTTGCTACAAGAACCTTACTTGAGTTGTGATCCGGAGCATCAGGGATTGCTGTTGCACTCAATTTACCACCGACCGCGTGGCTGGGATCACATTCCGGAAGGACGAAACATCCCCAGTGGTGAATCCAGCATGTGGGGAGACTATCATCTGCGAGAAGTCGGTCTCCTTGTGCAACGGCTTGCGAACGACGAACCTTACTACACATTTTTTGGACCTCTCGAAATTTTAGAAACGACACTATGACCGGACAGCATTTTTCAGAACTCGACACTCCATCGCTTTGCATCGACCTGACGATCATGGAAGCGAACATGCGCAGCATGATGGACTTTCTGCGTGGTCAGGGGAAGAATTGGCGACCGCATGTGAAGTGTCACAAGGTGCCTGCGATTGCGCAAATGCAAGTGGACTTAGGCGCGATCGGCGTCACTTCCGCGAAATCATCCGAAGCGGAAGTCTTTGTAGAGAACGGGATTCCGGATGTCTTGATCGCGAACATGATCATTGGCGAACAAAAGCTGCAACGCGTCGCGAAGATGTGCGGTCCGGGAGATCCGATTGTTGCTTGTGATCACTTTGTTCAGGCGGAAGCACTCTCGGATGTCTGTCGACAGAAAGGGGTTCGTAGTCGCGTTATTATTGAAGTCGATCTAGGCCTCAACCGGGTCGGAGTTCGCCCCGGTCCCGATGCAATTGAACTTGCCCGTGGAATTGATCTACTGCCTGGCGTGCAACTTGTTGGGATTATGGGATACGAAGGTCATCTGCTGACCGAAAAAGACGGGGACAAGAAGAAGAAACAAATCTGGACTGCTCTTTCACTGCTGGAAGAACTCCGAGACGAAATGCTTTCTGCTGGGATCTGCTGTGACATTGTCAGTGCTGGTGGCACCGGTTCGTATCAAATTACAGGAACTCATCCGGCCGTGACAGAACTTCAAGCAGGAGGTGGAATTTTCGCTGACCCGTTTTATCTTGAAGAATGTGGTGTGACTGATTTGCAACCTGCGTTGCGTCTGCTGGCAACAGTCGTCAGTCGCGCCAGTTTGGATCGAGCAGTTCTCGATCTTGGACGGAAATCGGTACATCCGGACATCCACTTGCCATCAGTCATCGCCATGGCAAATGGGAAAGCGTTGGACGATGCGGAAGTGACGCAACTCAGCGCCGAGCATCTCACTTTAAAGCTCGGTAGCGAAGCTCAGAACCTGACGGTTGGCGACAAGGTCGTCCTCATCCCTGGATACAGCGACCACACGACTGTGCTGCAGAACGAGTGCGTCGTTCTTCGAGACAATAAAGTCGAACTCACCTGGCCCATCGCCGCACGCGGAAAACTTCAGTAAGCGTTCATTTGAAATGAACGCCTAAGCAGGCACCCTCGACTTTCGTCTCTTTACTCCCTTGCCCCTCGAACCCTGTCCCCTTGCCCAACAAAAAAGGCCGAGAGCAACTTCCGTTGCTCTCGACCTGTTTCAGGTTAAGTTGAATTTGGCTTACGGGTAGAATGGAGTTGCATCAAGTGTCCAACCAAAGTTCAGGTCCAAACCTCCGAAGAAGGTTGGGTCATCGTCTCTGTTTCCACCAGGACCATCAATCAAGTTGACAGGCATTCCGAAGTCGGAGACGATAAGTGCAAACGTGTTTCCGCCAGCGGCGACTGAGCCGAAGTTCGTTTGGAAAGTAGAAGCACCAGTTCCGGAGATGTTGTTCGCTTGAATGTTAAATGCTGTCCCAGCAACAGGAGCTGCTCCAAATGCTGGTGTGAATGTAATGACGTTATTCCCCGTGTTAAATCCTGTGATGTCACGGTTTCCGTTGAGTCCAAGTCCCACCAACGTGTTGTTGGGTCCAATTCCACCGAGCGCTCCTGCAAATGCCCCCGCTGCTGGAGCAGGTGCTGCCTGCACCAAGTCGTTACGGACAAGATTGTTAGTTGACAGGCGTTGGGCATTTCTACGTCGTGCTGTGGAGTTGAAGATTGCGGCAGGTGATTTGAATTGGTCTGCGTTCGTGTAAAACGCACCCTGTCGATTCAATTGAATTTCATCACCAGTATTGTTTGTGAAAATCAACCCCAGTCGTGCGAGAGGATCAGCTGTGAAGTTCGGAGTTGTATATTGACTTGCAACATTTGGGTTCGGTGTTGCAATAAAGGATTCGGTCACGAAGTCAAATCCAGTATTCCCTGAGAAGAAGTTCTGATCGACATCAGCATTCACAAATCCACCCGAACTTGTTCCGACACGGATAAAGAATCCATGTTGATCGTCTAGTCCAACACCTAAATTGGTACCGTTTCCGATGACGGCAGTTTGGAAGACAGTCAAGTTTATCGTATCGTTCGTATTGAGAGACCCTGCATTGTTTTCAATATAAATTCCGCGTTCGCCGTTCTGTTCGACACGACTTGTTGCATTGTTACCAAGACTAGGAACAGGGTCGACCGTACCTATGATATTCAATGTCGTATCGGAATTGCCAGTGTTCACAAGACTGACACCGCGTCGGTCGTTCTGAACGATTTCGTTGTCGAGCAAGTCGATTGTTGGATTCGCGTTACCACTATTATTCATATTGAGACCATGCCGCGTGTTTCGCTGAATCAGGTTTCTCTCAAGATCAAACAATCGATTTACGTTTGGTCCACTTGAAGTAATCTGG
>JAJDEL010000469.1 GCA_029259835.1 Planctomicrobium sp.
CGTTGATGCGAAATCCTGGAAGGCAACATGGTCGGGGCAATTGCTGATTCAATCTCTCACGCCGTATCAGTTTCACGTTCAAGGCAATGGCAAGGTCATAGTTGAAATTGGTGGAGCAGAAGTTCTTAATGTAAAAACTGAGAATTCACAGTGGTCGTCAGGCAAACCGGTTAAGATTTCGCCGGGGTTTCAGGAGATTGTCGTTCGCTACGAACCGTCTTCGAGCGGCTCTGAGGTGAAATTGTTTTGGTCGAGTGAAGAGTTCTCGACTGAGCCGATTCCGTCTCACCATTTTTTCTTTCAAAAAGACGCTTCAGAAATTCAGTTGATTGAAGAAGGACGCATTCTCTTCGACTCACACCGTTGCGCGAACTGTCATCGAGAGTCGAAAACGGTTGATGGAACAAACGCCGCCCCAGCGTTGTGGGGAGTGACAAGCGGGACCAACCCTGAATGGATTGTCGAGAAGCTGCTCGGGAAACATGCAGATGGCAAGAGCGACCGCATGCCTCACTTCGGCTTCTCACCTAATCAAGCCGAAGACATTGCTGCCTACTTACACCGATTGGAAGCGCCGTTTGATTTGATGACGGCTCCTAAAGCAAAACCTAAAAAAGGTGATCCGACCGGGGAAGAGTTGTTCAACTCTTTGGGATGTCTAGCGTGTCACAAAGTGAACGATCTTGGAACAACCGGTCCGTTCTCAGGAACACCACTCACGAACATCGGGAACAAACGCTCGGCGGATTGGCTGGCAACGTGGTTGGCGATTCCAGATCGCCTGAATCCACAACACAGAATGCCGACGTTCAAACTGTCGCGCACCGAACGCGGTTTGCTGGCGGGCTATTTGTCGAAGTTAGGCAAGAAGAAAGAGTCAAAGTTCGGTCGCTCCGAGAAAACGACATACACCGAAAGCACAATTCGCGGGCAAGCGTTGGTGAAAGAATTCCAATGTGCAAACTGCCATAAAATTCCAGCCATCGAAGCTTCGGACAAGCCTGCCGCTGCACTTGTTAAAGCTCCCGGAGACTGGAAAGGATCGTGCCTTGCAGAGAAAGCTGATCCAAAATTGAAACGACCGCATTATCCGAGTATCAATCGCGCTGCGATCTCGGCATACCTACGGAGTTTAGATGGTTCTCCGCAATCGGAACTCTCGACATTCGAAGCTGGTCAGCGCGTGTTGGAGCGTCGGCAATGTCTGGCGTGTCATTCACGATCTTCGGAGCAAGGCATCAAGTCGTTTGCAAAGCAAATCGCCAGTGCGACTCCATCGCTTCAAAATCAAACGCAACTTGTCGTCCCACCGAATCTCAATGCGGTTGGTGACAAGTTACAAGACGCCGTTTTGGATGTTGCCCTCTCCGGTAAGCAAAAACGGACACGTGCGAACTGGTTGAAAATTCGGATGCCGGAGTTCAATCATTCCAAATCAGACCTTGCTGCACTCAAACACTACTTGATCGAACACGACCGTATCCCGCAAGCTGCCTCGACGGCACACCCGGAACTGGCACTCTCGCAAAATGAGTTACTGTTGGTCGGACGAAAACTCGTCGGAGCCGGTGGCTGGAGTTGTATCGCCTGTCACCAGATTGGAGACTACGTTCCTAAGAATACAGCTCTCGGCACGCGAGGGTCCGACCTCATGGCGATTGGGAAACGGCTGCGACCAGAGTTCTATTACCGTTGGTGCCGCTCTCCGTTGCGTGTCATTCCAGGCATGGAAATGCCATCGTTTATAAAGCCTGTCCATGGTGTTCTGGGAGAGGACCCTCATCAGCAACTTGCGGCAATCTGGTCGGCAGTCAACGATGATCGCTTTGAACCTCCAACGAATCCGTCTCAAGTCGAGCAACTCTTTCAAGTCACCGAAAAGGGCGCTTCTCGGATTGTGCGAGACGTGTTTACTGTTGCTGGAGAGCAGAGTGAGGAGACGGTCGCGCGGGCGTTCGCAATTGGGTTTAATAACCAGCATGGGATGCTGCTTGACCTCGATCAGATGGCAGTCCGTGACTGGCGATACGGAGATTTTGCGAGGCAACGAACAGTTGGGAAAAGTTGGTACTGGGATTTGGCAGGCGCGGCAGTGATGACAGGTTTTGACTCATCACCTGATCTTGTTCTGCACGACGAAGAAAATGGTTTGCAAGAACTGATCGGCATCGATCCTGATCGAATTGCTCATCTGAAAAATTATCTGTCCCATGGGCACCATGTCGAACTCCACTATGAACTGCGAGTCAAATACTCTGGGAAAGACTTAATTATTCCTATGAAAGAAGCGTTCGGTCCTTCCTTCGTAGTCTCCTCATCTCCATCATCGAAGATTGTTGGAACCGGTTGGATTAGAGAGATCACGCCGCTGAAACTCCCTCCTGGAATTCGTATTGCTTATCGCCCCAAAACCAAGCTGGCCAAGAATTTTAATGCAAAGATCGAACCCGAATTGAGTTCTAAGGCCCAAAATCTCGTTATTGAAACAGACGATGGTTATGTCTTATCGGCACATCCAGATGGACCTGGAAGGTCGATCAGAGTCCTCTACGACTCAAGCGCGCACGTTCCTCAGGCGCAACTTCCAGAGAAAAAAAATGTCCCTCCGATTTCGGACAAAGTCACCACACTCCCAGGGTACGAAGGTGTACGACTGCCGATTCCGGTTTCGATCATGCCAACGGCAATCTCGCGTGATGACCATGGGCGGTTGCTGGTCACTTCTTTGAAAGGCCACGTCTTCCGCATTGAAGATAGCAATGGCGATAGTCTCGAAGACAAACTCGAAACACTCGCTGAAGGGCTTTCGGCACCGTTCGGAGTTATTGCGGATGGGAACGATGTCCTCGTGACTCACAAACCGGAACTCTTGCGACTCATCGATAAAGACAACGATGGAGTCTTTGAGAAGCGAGAAGTTGTCGCCGATGGTTGGGGACACTCGGACAATTACCACGACTGGGTGACCGGACCAGTCTTCGATCAAAATGGAAGCCTCTACCTCGGCACAGGCAGCGATTATGCACAACCGAAACGAGATCGCAATCTAATCAAATGGCGCGGGACCGTTGTTCGAGCATCCTCAGATGGAACCGTCGAAGCGGTTGCGAATGAGTTTCGCTATCCGATCGGCATCGCTGCCGATTCACAGGGACGTATCTTCGTCAGTGATCAGCAAGGTGTGCAAAATACCTTCAATGAAATCAATCACATCGTTCCCGGTAGGTCGTATGGAGTCCCCGGTCAAGCCGACGGAGAAGGTTCCAAAACTCCATCGCTGCCAGCGGTGAAAATTCCTCACGACTGGACTCGTAGCGTCAACGATATTTTCTTCCTCCCGGACAATTCTCCTGGACCATTCGCTGGTCATGGGATTGGTTGCGAGTTCAATAAGAAATTCTTAATCCGCTTCTCAATGCACGAAGTCGATGGAGAATTGCAAGGTGCCTGTTATCCATTTTCACACACCACCTGGGAGAATGAAGCGAATACGTTCCTCGGACCGATCAGCGGGTTCGCAGCAGAGAACGGTGACATCTACATCGGCAGCATCTACGACTCCGGCTGGCTCGGTGGACCGAACGTCGGTGAGATCGTTCGTTTGAAGCAGACCGGAAGCTACGGCAACGGCATCAGAGAAATCCGAGCCGTCCCAGGCGGATTTGAAATTGAATTCATCTCAGCAGTCGATGCAAAACAAGCCGTCAGCGCCGAGAACTATTCTCTCTCCGGTTACACCCGTATCTGGCAAGGCTCCTACGCGACCGACGATTCCGGTCGCTACTCTCCGAAGATTGAAAAAGTCACTCTTTCCAAAGACCAACGAACCGTGACCCTTCAAGTTCCAAATGTCAAATCGACGTTCCTTTACGAATTCAATATTGGCGAGATCGGAAAAGACAGCAAAGAACTGTTTCCATCGTTCGCGGCGTACACGATGAATCGGGTGCCGGAGTAAAAATACTCTCGTTGGAAATAATCATTCAGCCACAAATAATTGTTACATCAGTGTGCATCAGTTGGCGGGCACTTTTCTCTCCATTTTTCAATGGTGACATCAAGTACATGAAATTCCCAATCATATACACTCGTTTCGAACTGGTATTCAAAGTTGGGTTGCAAAATATCGAATGAAGAGAGTGCGTTGTCACAAACAGATTGACCGTACGGGATATTCAATCCTTTTTCTGCATCTTCGAGCCGAACTTGATCGAGCGATCGGTATCTAGACCTTTGTAGTCGTCCCTGAATAATTGGTTTGGTACTTGCATGCTGAGGTGGATTTGGATTTCGGGTTGGTTAGAATTGCAAGGGAATGGTTGACTGGATGTCAAAAGCTTGCAATTTGGAACAG
>JAJDEL010000470.1 GCA_029259835.1 Planctomicrobium sp.
TTTTGAGAGCATCCTTTTTAGTGGTACACTTTATAGTGTACGGCAAACGCTCAGCCCATTATGCGCCGGTCATCGACAGAAATCCAGAGAATTTACGCAAACCCGCTCAACATCACCCCACAGACGTATGCGAGCGCGGCAGCGATTCCGCCGACGAAGAGCGTTTCCAAGCCGGAATAAAACCAATGATGGTCGACGAATCGAGACTTCGTAGCTCCGACCAGAAAGAACGCAACACCAGTTAACACTGTACTAATTAGGTAAGGTTGAGCCGAGATTTCAATACCGATCAGAGCCACTAGAAATGGCAGTAATGGGATCGTCCCAACGACGATGAACGCCACTAACGTTGTCGTCGCTGCTTTCCACGCAGAGATCGGCGTCAGCGAAAGACCATGCTCTTCCTGTAGCATCGTCTCAACCCAGCGTTTTTTATCATCCGTAATGACATCAACAACTTGGTCAAGCAGCTCGCCTTCGAATCCTTTCTGCAAAAAAATCTGACGAATCTCCTCCCGTTCACCTTCCGGCACTTTTTCGATGTGATGGTGTTCCATCAGCCGTAGCTTTGCCAGTTGCTCTTGTTCGGCACGCGTCCCCATAAAGTTACCAGCCGCCATACTGAAACCATCGCCAACTAAATTTGCGATCCCCAGAATCAGGACGACACTTGATGAGAGTCCAGCGCCTGCGACTCCGGAAACGACAGCAAAGGTTGTCACCGCTCCATCAATCGCACCATAGATGAAGTCCTTGAGATAAGAAGGACGATTTTGCTGCGCCAGGCGTTCTTCGATCATCTGCGGAGCATGTGAATGCTCCAACGGTTGTCGAAGCAGTTCGTCGTTAGATTGAGGATCGCTCATCACGCAATTCCGGACTTTCAATTATTGTTTTGACATTCACTTAAAGTACACGGCAAAACAGATGCGTATTTTGTACTTCAAAAACGTTGATCACTCCGCAGCTAATTCCAGACTTGCCCACAATGTTGGGTCGCTTTGAAATGGAAATTCCTCGCCTACGGTGAAGAACTGATTTCCGAGTTCTCGATCATTCACGCTGATGTAAAACCCCATTCGCGAGTACGTCTCTGGATCGAATCCGTAGAGCGACTCCGTTGGGAACCAAACCGAAACAGTGTAGCCGGTTTCGTCGGCTTCACTTTCAATCAGAATCGCTTCTTCATCGACTTCTGGTGCGTCGTCACTGGCTCTGGGAACTGGAAGTTGTTTGATGATCGGCGACATACCATCGGCACCTTCTCCAACCGGAAGCAGGCAGAAGTAATGGCAGTACTTAGACGCCCGATGGATATTCTGCGTGTCGCGCGTATCGAGCCAAAGCTGAACACCATCGGATTTCAGTACAGAATCAGGCGAACAGTCAGGCCAATCGGTCTTGCCTGTCACCGTCACTGATATCGCCAGGCCGTTCGAATTCCAGGCCATCGACAGCCGTGCAAAGTCCTGAGTGCTTTCCATGGACGAAGGGAACGGAACCTCCGCCGTTTTCGGTAACTTCAGCAACGGCGCCTTCGCGCGCGGCAGCTTGTCAATCCGTGAAATCGGAATCGAGTATCGAAATAGAAATGGTGCAGGAACAAGACTCATCACAGTACGTCCGGTGGGTAAATCTGCTTCACATAATTTGTGAAGAGCGTCAGGCCGAGATTTAAAGCATTAAATAAAGCATGAATGATCACAATGGAAGCAAAACTCCGGCGACGGTGATACACCACGCCCAATATCAAGGCCAACGGCAATAGAGCGAGAGAGTCCGGGAATCCATGCACAGCAGCGAAGATCATTGCTGTTCCGATAATTGCCGGAGTCACACCCACCCAGCGGACCAACCAGGATTGCAAAATCACGCGGAACATCAGTTCCTCTAGTAACGGGGCAACAATCACAGCAACGATGACGATTCCTGCGAATTCAGTTCCAAATCCTCGTTCTTCCAATAAGCGAAGATATGGATGTGTTGTCTCAGCAGAGCGATGACGAAGCGTCAGCCAGATCACGGAGAATGCAGGGACCAGAGACGCTATAAAACCTAAAAAACCATCTCTAACCTGCCTCATCTTGTCATCACTTCGAAAACCAAGCCGACACAAGTCCGTCCACCGCTGGGACATCGTAGTCAAAATGAGCATCAGAATGACGCCGAAGATCAGGCCTCCTACGATTGATGCGTTGACACTTTCCACAATTCGTTCAGCATCAAATTTTCCGTTTGGTCTCGTTTGATGCAATCGATCCCACAAGGTCATCCCGATGTAGGCCAAAGTTAACACCGCTGCGAATGGTGGAACCGGTGCCAAGTCGGACCGAAACCGTTTCGGCAGAGCAGGTTTCCCGGAATGAAGATTGAGAAAGCCCCAAACCCAAACGGCACCACTGCTGACAAACAACAGCAATATTGCCAGTCCAACGAGTCCAACGATGATTTCCGGGAAATTCATGCGAATTACTTGAAATGCAGCATGTTTGCCACCCACTTTAAGTGGGTGGCGAAACGACCATTTTTATCGACTTGCATCACTCATCTTACTCAGAATTCACAACTCATTCTCTGCACCTTGTGCAATTTTGCGTCACACGCGACCAATTATCGATTCACTTCCCTTGCTTTTGATCACTTGTCCTTCGGCCCGCTGAGAAATTCGTTCCACAATGGTAGACTTCTCGGTCACAGACTGCTATCAAATGCAGGTTGACGGAAATTTGGAACCCAATTTACATATTCTGAGGAGTAGAGAAACAATGTCATTTCAGGTTGGTGAAGCCCTTGTGGGCGAAGGTAATGAAGTCTCACACATCGATTTGCTCATCGGCGACAAGAGCGGTCCTGCCGGCGTTGCTTTCGCAAACGCTCTGTCAACTCAGTCCCAAGGTCACAGCACTTTGCTGGCTGTCCTTGAGCCAAATTTGCTTGTGAAGCCTGCGACTGTCATGGTCACAAAAGTCACGATCAAAGGTGCCAAGCAAGCCGTTCAGATGTTCGGACCTGCTCAAAAAGCTGTTGCCGACGCTGTTGCCGCTTGCCTCGCCGAAGGAACGATTCCGAAAGATCAGGCAGATAACCTCTGTATTATCTGCGGCGTCTTCATTCACTGGGAAGCAGACGATGATCAAAAGATCTACCAGTACAACTACGAAGCGACAAAGCTCTCCATTGAACGAGCAATGAAGAACGAGCCTGGCGCTGATGAAGTCATCGCTAAGAAGGATACTTCAGCACATCCATTCTTCGCCAAAGACTAAATATTGACTCTGGCAACTCTCGTTGCCGGAATTGATCATGATAAACACCCTCGATTTCTGATCGGGGGTGTTTTCGTTATTATTGCACGACATTTTGACGGCATCTCTGAGGGACTCGCAGACATGAAAAAGATTCTCATTCAACTCGATACCGACGCACTCCCTTCCTCATTCGACCGTGTCGTCGCTGTTGATGCTGGTGTGGATGAAGTGTTCAGCTATGGCTCCGTGACGCCGGAGAATGTGGAAGGTCTGGTCCATGGAGCAATCTTTACGCGTAAACCGGACGACTTGAAGAACACGGCCATCTTTATCGGTGGGAGTAACGTCGCCGCAGGTGAGCGTCTTTTGGAAAAAGTCTCTGGGACATTCTTCGGTCCAATGAGCGTCTCTGTGCTGATCGATTCCAACGGCTCGAACACGACCGCTGCTGCTGCGGTACAGTGTGCATCACAACACCTTGACTTCAAAACGACCGAAGCCCTCGTCTTGGGTGGCACAGGTCCAGTCGGTCATCGTTGCGGTCAAATTCTCGCATCGCAGGGAGCGACCGTTCGTATTTCATCTCGCAAAGAAGAACGCGCAGCAATCACTTGTGGCGAGATTCGCGGCGCTGTTCCAGATGCCAAAGTCGTCCCGTGTGCATTTTCCGACGATGGAATTGCCGCCGCTGTCGATGGAGTCAACCTGATCATCGCCGCAGGAGCTGCTGGTGTTCAATTCCTGACTGCAGAGGAACTGGAAAGTCTCGACCTCCTTAAAGTCGCGATCGACGTCAACGCTGTTCCACCAGTCGGATTAGAAGGCATCAGCCCTGGAGACAAAGCAGCACAGAAAAATGGAGCCATCAGTTTCGGAGCCATCGGCGTCGGCGGCCTCAAAATGAAAACCCACCGCGCCGCGGTTCAGAAGTTGTTTACCGCGAACAACCTCGTTCTCAACACGGCAGAGATTTACGAAATCGCTGGAGATGTTTGATTCAAGAGTTTGGCAGGCAACCCGGATTCATGCGACCTGATTTTGCCACTGAATGAGAATTGAAACGTCTCATTTTGGATGAACTTTTCGGAACAGTTCTTGAATTGTTGTCCAGCTCTCATCCGGATAAAGAACGATTTCCCATCAGTCAACAAAAAAGAATTCATTCGAGAGCATCATTGCCTGAGCGAGTTCGTCGAGTGGATTTCCTTTCAAAAATTCTTGAAGAACTGCGACTTCACCGTCTGTAGCACTTCTCGAGTAGACAAGCTCAATCAAATATCGTGCGTGTTCTTCAGGAGAGGAACCCGCGCTGCGAACACGTTCCGCAACTGCGGTTGCCATCTCTTGTGCGAATGCTGAATTCATGCCAAATAACGCTTGCTGCGGAACAGTTGTCTCCGACCGCGCTGGGCTGGAATAGTTCGGGGAAGGGAAGTCGAAGGTTCGTAGCAAACCAGATGGATTGTTGCGGTCAATCAAGGCATACACCGTCCGGCGCATCGGGAATGGTGGCGTCTCGATGTTGACTGGTCGCCCACCAACTGAAAGGTCAATTTTTCCGGAGACCATCAGTACGGCATCTCGCATCGCTTCGAAATCGAGTCGTTGACGATTTTGCTTCCAGTAAAGCTGGTTCTCAGAATCAACAGTTCTGGCTTCAGGCTTGTCAACGCTCTGTTGCTGCCATGCTTTCGAATTCAATATCTCTCGATGCAGTCCTTTGATCGACCAATTGTGCTGGTGCATCAGACTCCATGCTAGATAATCGAGAAGTTCTCGGTGAACCGGTGATGCTGTACGAGAGCCGAAGTCGCTGGTCGTCTCGACCAATGCGGTTCCAAAGTGATACTTCCAAATTCGGTTGACAATCACCCTCGCCGTCAGAGGATTTTGCTTTGAGGCAATCTGTTCAGCCAGTTCTTTTCGACCGCTCGTTTCCGCGAAGATTGCCTCTGAACTCGGGTTCAAAATCTGCGGTCCACGACGCGGAACGCGATCACCTCTGCGACCAATATTCCCTCGCACAAAGACGACTGGCTCCGTCGGTTTCTCCTTGTCGAGCAGGACCATGGAACGAGGAGGCGCATGTGGTGATGTCGCGTACCATTCGTCGATTTTCTTTTTGAATCCAGTCACTTTGTCTCGATTGTCACGTTCGAATAGTGGCGAAGTTTCCCCGGCATCAAGATCGGAGAGAGAACCTTCTCCGAACAGCACGCGACGAACTTTTTCCTTCCCGGAATCGATTAATCCTGTTGCGTTTGCGTCTTCTGCTTTCAACGCTTTCCATTCATCCCGCACAGATGCAAGAACGTTGACATACACATTCACGACGTCAATTTTTGAGTTCAGTTCAGCCTTCTGAAGAGCCTCGATGAGAATGCTCGGGATGTTTTCATCGGCAGAGAGTTCGTCAAGGATTTGTGGCAACTGCTTTGTGAACTGGTCCCCTTTGAGTGCTAACAATCGTGCGGACGGAATAAAGACTGGATTGTTCGCCTTCGCCATTTTCAAAATTGTATTCTTCCAGTGCAGTGTCAGTCGATCTCTACGCTCTCCATGCTTTGGAGTCAATTCGAGATCGGCAGGGAGTACGCCCATGGATTTCACAGCCGCTGGGAAATAATCGTCTAAATGAGCTCGCGCTTTTCCGAGTAGCTCGGCATGAGTTTTTTGAACGTATTCCTTCAGTACATTTTCACGTTTCGTCAGTTCCACGCTGAACTCTGCATGACCAGGAGCGTTCGTGTCGAGTTCTCCGCGAAGAGGTGGAAGTTTCGGTTCGAAGCAACTGTTGAAGACGCCGTACAATGAGTAGTAATCCGCAGTAGGAAGGGGGTCGAATTTGTGGTCATGGCAGCGCGAGCAACCCATTGTCATGCCCATTAGACCGCGCGTGACAACGTCGATCCGATCGTCAATGATATCTGGTGTTCGATTGAGAAAACGAGGACCAATTGTCAAGAAACCAAGCGCGGCCAACCGTGGATCATTCTCTGGATATCCGAGGTGATCTGCAGCTAACTGCTCCAATAAGAATGAATCGTACGGCTTGTCGGTATTGAAGGCGTCGATAACGTAATCGCGGTATGTGTACGAGTACGGATAGAATCTGTTTTCCGTGAATACGTACCCTTTGGTGTCGGCGTACCGGGCAAGATCGAGCCAATAACGCCCCCAGCGCTGACCGTATGCCGGGTCGGCGAGGTAGCGATTGACGAGTTCAGCGTATGCCGTCTCACTAGTGCTGTTTTCGAAATCCTGAACTTCCTGAAAGGACGGTGGCAGTCCGCGCACATCAAACGAGAGACGCCGAATCAGATGTTGTTTCGAAGCAGGTTCGCTCAGCGATAGTTTTTTCTCTCTCAGTTTTATAACGATGAATCGGTCGATCGGCGAAGAGACTCCTTCGACCGTTGGAATTTTGGGTTCCGTCACCGTCTGATAAGCCCAGTGGTGCTGAATCGCTTTCTCGAAGTCGATACTTCCATCGGCTTTGAGTGGAATTCCCGCTTCGCCAGCGACTGCTGCAGCTGGTGCTTCATCAGGCCAGTAAGCGCCTGACTCAATCCATGTTTTTAGAATCGCTATTTTGCTCTCAGGCAATTTACCGGTCGGCGGCATTTGCGTATCAAGTTCATCGTACTGAATGACTTCCCACAACCGGCTTTCGTCCAATTTTTTAGGAACGACAGCGATTCCGGCTGCACCCTCTTCAAAAACAAATTGTTTCCGGTCCAGACGTAAATCTCCCTGCTTTTTCTTCCCGTTGTGACATTCAAAGCAATGCTCCGCAAGAAGTGGACGAACTTTCGATTCAAAAAAATGAACCTGATCATCCATCTCTGCACAGCAGAGTGTTGAAGAAAGCAATAAGAAGGCAAAAGCCATCGATGTACGGCAGAAGGAGGGCATCATGGGCAGGTGGGCTAGGAGGAGGGATCGGTCAAAGGCGGACCCACCCACATCATAGCACACGCGTGTACAAAAAAATCAACAGCACAAAAAGATCAACCTTCATCTTTCACATCGCCGCGAGCGAAAATGCTGGCGACGTATTGGAGCACATCGGTTGCCGATTCATCGTTATATCCGTAATTGCGGATGAGTCGAGTCTTGACGATATCAATTTTCTCCTGTGTGTCCTTGTCAACAACCTGCGAGACCAGGCTTGTGAGTTTAATCGTGTCTTTCTGGTCCTCGAATAGCTTCATCTCAAGAGCTTTCTGCAACCTTTCATTCGTTTTGTAATCGAACTGCTTTCCATCAATCGCCAAGGCTCCGATGTAATTCATAATCTCGCGGCGGAAGTCGTCTTTCCGTGAATCAGGAATATCGATTTTTTCTTCGATCGACCGCATCAGGCGTTCGTCCGGTTGCTCGTCTTCACCAGTGAAGGCGTTCTTCACTTTTTCTTGTTGCGTATATGCCTTGACGTTGTCAATGTAATTTCCGCAGAGCCTGGTCAAGGCATCTTCGTCAGCAGCAATTGCGCGCTGCACTTCGTTCTTGACGATGTCCGTGTACTCTTCTTTCACAACTGAAACGAGTTGTCGGTAATGCTCGCGGATTTCTTCGCTGCCAATCAGGGAATGATGACGCAACCCGGAATCGAGTTCGTTCATCACCATAAACGGATTGAGACTCGTCGCGAGCGTATTGACGACCAGTGCGTTAGAGATTTTGTCCTGAACATAGCGCGGACTGATTCCTTCCAGTCCTTCGTGCTTCGCTTCTTTTCGCAATTGCTTCACATTTTCAGCAGTGAATCCTGGCAGTGTTTTGCCGTTGTAGAGTTTCATTTTTTGCAGCAAAGTCAGTCCGTGATGCTTCGGTTGTTCTAACCGAGTCAGCAATGCCCACATCGCGGCGACTTCGAGCGTATGCGGGGCGATGTGTTTGCCGCGCACACGTGCCTGATTGTAACTTTTGTTGTAAATCTTCACTTCTTCGCTGAGTGTTGTGACATACGGAATATCGATTTTGATCGTCCGGTCGCGCAGCGCTTCCATGAACTCGTTGGACTGGAGTTTCCTGTACTCCGGCTCATTCGTGTGACCAATGATGACCGTATCAATATCGGTCTGAGCGAATTTTTTTGGCTTGATTTTGTGCTCTTGCGAAGCGCCGAGCAAATCGTAGAGAAACGCAACATCGAGCTTGAGAACTTCAACAAACTCAATGACACCGCGATTCGCAACGTTAAATTCTCCGTCAAAATTGAAGGCACGCGGGTCAGATTCAGAACCATACTCAGCGATCTTTCGGTAGTTGATGTCGCCGGTCAGTTCGGTTGAATCCTGATTTTTCTCATCTTTCGGCTGGAAAGTTCCAATGCCGATTCGATCTTGCTCAGAGAGAAAGACTCGCTTGACCACGACCTGGTCCAGAACCTTCGTCCAGTCCCCGTCGGCATCGCGTAATCGTTCCTGAAAGTAGAATCGAGACAACGGACAGACATCGCCGTCGATCTCAATCGGGTAGGTCTCGTCCTGACGACCCTCGTTCAGTTCGTTGCACAATTCTTCGCGTGATGCGTGCGGGATCAACAGCAACGGATCACAGTTCATCGGATCCCAAGTGATCGAGCCATCCTCTTCTTTCCAGCCAAATGTGTAGAGAGCACCTGCGTCCGAACGGCTGTAACGTTCGATCCCTTGCTTCAAAAGTCTGGCAATCGTCGATTTCGAACTTCCAACCGGTCCGTGCAACAACAGGACACGACGCTCGGTTCCGTACTTCAAAGCGGCGGAACGAAATACGTTCACGAGTTCCATTAAGGAACGAGTCAAACCGAAAATTGCGTCTTCGCCATCGTTGTGGGGATCGTCAAAGAAGTTGTACCGAATGAAGCCTTTGCGACCTTCGACAGGGTAGGTCCCTTCCGCGATGATCATGTCGTACATCCGCTGGTACGCCGTTCGCGAAACCGCTGAGTTCCCTTTGACCAGATCAAGGTACTCAGAAAACGACCCCTGCCAGTTTTCCTGACGAAACTGCTCGGTGTCCTGCTTGGCAGAAAACCTGGACAGCAATGATTGACCAATCGACATAGGACATCCTCCTGTTCCAGCAATTGGCGATCATGCTCTTCATCTCAGCGCAGGCAGGACCACCTCAAGCGAAACGAGAAGGGGACTGTGATAGAACCACCAGATAACAATGCCACGTTTCGCCTCACGGGAGAATTCCGTGAGGAACGAGACAACCTTACCTGCGGGCACTAAAAAAACCTGCGGCATGGACGAAAGCAGCGTCCGTCGCCAACGACTGGATTGCCAAAGGAACGGTATCGAGCAGGCAACCGACACGCCGGTCGCTGCCCAGAACCAAGAGATGAAGACTCTCTACCTGTCCATTATCACGAAGAACCAATTCCTGACAAGACCGGTTTTCAGGAATGAGTCATAGAAGTCGGCTGAATCGCTTGAAAAAACAGGTGATTCTACTGGTGAAGAACGACAAAAAAATGATGCAGAATTTTGAATGACTAATCGCCAATATCTTGCGGGGATTGATTTTCTTTCGCACTGGCAGCGGCTTCGAGAGTCTGCCTGCGTTCTGTGAGTTGTTGAAAAAATATCGCATTTTTTTCAGAAGAAATCGGATTCTCCAACAAGTCAGCATCGAGCAAATTGGGCAATTTTCCCAGAACTTCTAGAGAAGCATCCGTGAGTTGGTTGTCCCTGAGATTGATCCACACAAGTTTTTCCATCTCCGATATAAAAAGAATATCTTTGTCGGCAAGGTTGTTTCCCCTGAGAGAGAGACCGATAAGTTCAGGCAGTGATTGCAACCCCGAAAACACCTCCGGATCCGCATTGGGTAGCGTAAGTGAAAGACTGCGAAGATTTTCCAGCTGAGCTAATGAAGTAATATCAGAATGAGCGATTTCATGATTTTCGGCATCAGAATTCAGTTCCAAAGGGAGTTCGAGACTCAGGTAATCAAGTTTCGAAAGACCGGTGATCACTTGTAATGTTTGTTTATCAACGAGGCTCACCAATTTCAATAATCTCAGGTTGGGGAACTGTCGTAATGACAAAATCGCTTCTTGTGTCACCGAAAGCTCACCATAGTTGGAGAGATGTACAACGCGTTCCTTTTTTGGGATTCGAGACAAGAGTTCAGCAGTGATTACATATTCTGGAGGGACAGTGACGACATTGTCAGGGGGGAGCATGTTCGGATAAAATCGACGTGGAAATAGAGACAATTCGCCAGTTTCACGATCCACGCGTGCTTTCAGCGGACTTCTCTCACCCAATCCCAGTTCGGGATCGATATCAACAGCAAGTTCGACTTTGGCTAGGTTTTTTTGAACTGCGCGAAAGTCTTCATAAGTGAGAGGAACAT
>JAJDEL010000048.1 GCA_029259835.1 Planctomicrobium sp.
ACACTATCCTGATTTAGCAGCAGGCGAGAAGGGCGAAACATCCGTCCTCGCTGGCGAATTCAGTACAACAAAGTATACCGGCAATGTGACGATGGAGACGAATGTCTATCGCTCGACAAGCCAAGGGGAATTTGAAAGATCCGAAACGATGCCTTTTGGCGTCGTGGGATGGAAAGCCAAAACGACCGTCGAAGAAAAAGGCTCTACTGATGATCGAAGCGAATACAAAGAGACAACGGTCATCGAAGAAGAGATGAAAGCCATTGCAATTGAACAAAACGCTGAGTCTGAATTTCTTGTAAACTGATTCTGTTCTTCTATTTTACCGCACACTTCAAGTGTGCGGCTAACCGCTTGCGTGCTGCATTCGCAACGCCTTGATCGTTTCTCGAAAATCCTCTGAAAGTCCCGCCTGTACGGATAGCCAGACACCTGTGATAGGGTGGGCAAATTCCAGACGTACCGCGTGCAGGGCATGGCGGCGGATCGGGAGACCGGTCTCGACTTCTCTCGTTGTTCCCTTGTCGTAGAACGGGTGGAACTTCCCGTCTTTCTTGTAGAACTCATCGCCGATGAGCGGATGTCCCAAGTGGGCGAAGTGAACGCGAATCTGGTGATTGCGACCAGTCAGCGGTCGCGCGAGTACAAGGGAATGTTCCTGGAATCGTTCGATGACTCGGTATAAAGTTTTTGAACGCTTTGCATTTGCAGCATCTGGTCGACAGGTCATCAAAACGTGACGACCGGAGTTCGCACGGCCAATCGGTCTGTCGATCACTCCGCGGTCTTTTTTGACGATCCCTTCGACGAGAGCCAGATAACTTTTCGACACTTGAGAAGATTCGAAATCCGAGGAGAGTTGGGAGTGTGCGCCGTGCGTGAGTGCGACGACAATCGCTCCGCTCGTTTGGCGGTCGAGCCGGTGCACGATCCCAGGACGGAGTAGACCTCTGCATTCCGTACGTTGGTCGAGCATGTGCTGAATGCCGTTTGCCATGGTCCCTGAGTCCATTGATCCAACTGGGTGAACGATGAGGTCCGCCGGCTTATTGATAACCATGATCCACGGATCTTCATAAAGCAATTCCAGCGGAATTGGTTCTGGATCAAACAACTTGTTGGGAGGCTCGATAAGTCGGACTTGAATCGTTTGCCCTCGAAAGACGCGATCTGTTTGCTGTGCGGAGGCAGAGTTAATTCTCACCCCGCCGGCGGCGACGATTCGCTGCATCTGCCAGGACTCGTAATTGCGGAAATGCTTCACCAGGAACGAATCGATACGAATCCCGCTCAGGGATCTCTCGACAATCAATTCAAATTGTGGCAATTGAATGACGGGCAATTCTTAAAATCCTGATCACAATGAGAACAACTGCCCCGAAGATTTATCGCTTAGCACCAACATTACAGAAATTGAAAGAACAAACTCAAGGTTCAACCCGAATAACGCTTTCATCACGGCCGTCGGCGAGTAATCCGAGAAGGTAGGCGCCGTAGTCATTGTTTTTGAGCGGCTCAGCTAACCTTGTGAGTTGCTCATCGTTGATGTAACCAAGCTGCCAGACGATTTCCTCCGGGACGCAGATCTTCTGCCCTTGCCGCACGTCAACTGCCTCTACAAAACTTGATGCTTGTAATAGTGACGATGGCGTCCCGGTATCAAGCCAGGCGTACCCGCGTCCCATTTGCTCGACGTGTAATTTCCCAGCATCGAGGTAACACTGATTCACCGACGTGATTTCCAATTCCCCGCGATCAGAAGGCTGCACCGATTTCGCGATCTCGACGACATCGTTATCGTAGAAATAGAGGCCTGTCACGGCGTAGCGTGATTTTGGGTGCTCTGGTTTTTCAACAATGTCGACAGGTTTCCCATTCTTGTCAAACGAGATGACTCCATATCGCTGTGGATCACGGACGCGATAAGCAAAAACGGTCGCTCCCGACTCCCGACTTGCCGCGTTCATGAGCAATTTTTGGAAGTCATGCCCGTAGAAAACATTATCTCCCAGAACGAGAGAAACAGAGTCGTTTCCGATGAACGTTTCGCCGATCAGGAACGCTTCGGCGAGACCACGCGGCGCGTCCTGCACTGCATACTGAATAGAAATCCCGAGCTGAGAACCATCTCCGAGAAGTCGCTGGTAGTTAGGAATATCTTCCGGCGTGCTGATCAGCAGGATTTCGCGAATCCCGGAGAGCAGCAACACACTCAGTGGATAGTAGACCATCGGCTTGTCATAGATCGGCAGCAGTTGCTTGCTGACGACCGAAGTCATCGGATGCAACCGAGAGCCTGCCCCACCGGCAAGAATGATCCCTTTTGTAACAACCTGTTTCATCTTCACAAATTCCCTTGCCCCTTGATCCACATTTCAAGGACAAACCCACGTCTCTTCCCAAAATGGTTTGCCGAGATCGTGATCGTTCCAACAATACTTCGCCCGCACATTACCAGTTTGACGTAAAATCAACAGGTCCATTTCTCGAACAACTGTCGAGATCACACCAAAGTTCTGTTTACCTGCCTGCGATTCCGTTTCAGTCGGTGGTCGAGTTTCGAATTCCGCTGGAAAGTTGACTGTCATGGTGTCGGATTCTGTACCAGGAGGGAATTCTCCGAGATAGGCTCTGCGACTGCTCAGTTGAGAACTTTCCCATTCTTGATCGACGATGTCTCCAGAAGAAAACGTCTGACTCTCTCCACGAACCACCAACTGCACGCGATGAATTGGGTTCCAGAAGTGTACCGACGTTGCCTCGGCACGCTCGAGTTGAGAAAACTTCTCTGAGCGAAGATCGGTATGCCAAATCAGAGACCGCGATCTCTGTTCAACACGCCGAAGCACTAATGTTCGCAACTCAGGACTCGATAGGCCGAGAGTTCCAAACACTCCCAAAAACCACGGCTCGTCGGAATCACTGGTTGCGAGAGTCAGCTCCTGCCAGATCGTTTCTCGGAGCGACGTAAGATCGGGAATGGCATCAAGAAACGGATTCATTGCAAGTGAGTTCTCTTCTGGCATGTTTTCAGTCGTTCAGGGAGTCAAACAAGTCGATGAAAACTTGATCATTCCTCGCGAAGCACTTCTTTTGCGTCGTCAAGAAGTTCAACGTGGAGCGTCTTTTCAAATTCCTCGTTGACCTCCCATCTGTACCGATACACACCATCGGAATTTGCAACATAAAATGCGTCGTTGAGCGTTTTTCGAAATGCTCGCTCAGGGTCATCGTGCGGAATAGCGACAACCGCAATGTCTGCAAATTTCACGGCGACGTGGCTTCTTACGAAATCAGGACGGTTATTCAAAGTGACATCGACTTCTGCAGGAAAGGTAACGTGAAGTGGCGGAACGTCCGCTGCCTGCTTCCAGTCATCAGCAACCGCTTCAGGCAACCATACGTGTGGTTGATACTCTCTTGGATTGACAATTACAGATAGTCGAGGGTCTTTCAGTTTCAATTTATGCTCATTAGCAGGTTTTATCCAACTGCTATTGTACCTGTTAAACAGACGGGATTTTGTGAAATGAAAATCACGATTTACGATCAGTACCATGATTTTGTCATCAGAATTCCCAGCTTTGTTTTGATTTGCTTCTTGAGTGAGTAGAGTTGAATCTCTCGCAGCGCGGGAGACGACTAAGTCTACAAGTTCAGAGTGAACTTCGCTGAATTCTGTGATATGACATCGAGTGAACCCGGAATATCCCCACGGAGAGTGTCCCACTGGAACTTTTGCGTATGCGTATCTGAGTATGATTCCCTTGTTGCTCACGTCCTTGCCATGAAGGATGAACTCATCGCTTTTGTAAGGGCTCAAAGTGGAAAGGTGAAATGGAATTTCATCCGGAATTTTCACAGAGAAGAACGCATCGCCAGGAACGAACCCGATAAAACTCGAAGAGGGTGGTCTTGGGGAGCGAGGTGTCTCTTGTGACCAGCACTGTCCTGGTCGATTACCAAACATGCAAATTACAAGAAGGACAATGTGCATCGCTCTTGATTGAAAAACCGTAAAAAACATTAAAAGACTCCTACGGTGAAAGCCTGTCGTCTTAGGGAATATTGCATACAACGATTTCCCCCGTTGATAGTGGGTGAGAGCCAATTGTGTTTCAGTCTCGCGCCAGCATCACTTGTTCAACTTCCGCCAGTTGTTCCTGGGTGTTGACGCCCATTGCCTCGGCGATGTCCAGGCGGCAGGCCGCGACGACTGGCTTGCCTTGAATTCTTAGAATCTCGGCACAGTCGGTCAGGTACAATTCACCTTGAACGTTATTCGGTTTCACGTCTTTGAGTGCGGAAAGCAGCGAAGAACCGTCGAAGGCAAAGCAGCCGGTGTTGATTTCGGTGATGGTTTTTTCCTCGTCGCTGGCATCTTTTTCTTCGACGATGCGCAGGAACTTTCCATCTGCATCTCGGACGATTCTGCCGAGTCCGTGATTGCTTTCCGTTTTCGCAGTCCCGACGACGCAGGCGGCGGATTGCGAGTTCATTTCTTCAATGAGAGCAGCGAGTGATGCGCCGCGCAGCAGGGGAGTGTCACCGGTGAGGACAAGAATCGTTCCATCGTAACCTTCCAACTGTTCATGGCAGCACATCACGGCATGACCAGTGCCAAGCTGCTTTTCTTGGAGTGCAAAGGAAACGTCTTTGTGGTGGGAAAGGTTTTCTTGCACCTGTTCCGCTTTATGACCGACGACGACGACAATTTTCGTCGCTCCGGCTTCTCGGGCGGCATCGAGAACATGCTCGACCATTGGTCGCCCGCAGACTTTGTGAAGAACTTTCGGAAGCTCCGACTTCATCCGTTTACTTTTTCCGGCTGCCAAAACAACCGCCATGATTTCAGACATGTATTATCTCTCGTTTGTTCTTTTTTAGAAATAGAGGCC
>JAJDEL010000471.1 GCA_029259835.1 Planctomicrobium sp.
CACAGCGTTTCCGGTCTCGCAGCCTTTCGGGTAACGCCGGTCTGTCTCTTCCATAATCGATGGGCCACCGGCAGAGTGAATCGCTCCATCGACTCCACTTCCTCCTGCCAATTGTGAATTCGCGGCGTTGACGATCACATCGACATCTTGTTGAGTGATGTCCCCTTGAACAAGCCGAAGAGTACACTCGCCGATTTGAGTTCTCATGTCAGTTCTTTATTTTTGCTGAGTCAATATCACTGGAACAGCGGCAATACACTTGGGGCGGCTTACGCATGATATATTACTAATTTTGAGTGAGACTCAAAACCAGACGCCTATTGGAGCACCATTCTTGACTCAGTTCTTATGGCATCGTTGGCGTGCACCTGCGTATACTCTGTCTCTTCTGGAAGAAAAATCGGCGTTGATATCAATAGGCGGAACTATGGCGACACTTGACGAAATCTCCGTTGAAGATCAGAAATTTCTGCCAACGAATGTTGCTCAACTTCAGCGCTGGCTGCCGTGGCTGCGGATGTTTCGCGGCTTTCGAATCGCGATTGATTATCAGAAAATGTTTGTTGCACTTCTGGCAGTCTTCGTGTGGATGTGGGGAAGCCACACTTTGATGATCGCATTCCAGGAGACTGACGATCTTGCCAGAAACGATCTCCTTCAGAGAGAATTGAGTTTGGATCGAAGTCTCTTGAACTCGCTGGCCTGGCAGAGCCGATTCTCGCGCCAGGAACACTTTCGTGGTTTTGATTCCAGTGATCCATTCAGCAGTTTTCAAGTCGAGTCGCAATCAATCACCTGGCCTTTTCACCGCGTCATGAAATCGTCTCTGGGTCTGATGAATACCCGCGGAGCCTTCTGGTGGTATTCGTGGTGCCAGCTATTTCTGGGGCTAGCAGTTGCAGCGCTCTTTGGTGGTGCAATCACGCGAATGGCAGCGCGCGAACTTGGAGGCAAAGGGCGTTCTGTAAGCCGCGATTCGAAGCACGCTCTCAATCAATTTTCGGCGGCGTTTTTTGCTCCGCTCATCGCACTCTCGGGATTTGCGCTGCTCTGGATCATGAGTTGGGGAGCAGGCTTGCTCAGCAGGTTTCCGGTCCTCGGAGAATTGTTGATCGGCCTTCTCTGGATCTTCTTTGGGCTGGTCGGCGGCGTCATGGCGTTGATCCTTGTCGGATTCATTCTGGGCTGGCCGTTGATGATCAATGCGAGCGCGATTGAAAAGAGCGATGCTTTTGATGGTCTCAGTCGGTCGTTCTGTTACCTTTTCAATCGTCCTTGGTATGCAGTTTTCCTCGTTGTGATTGCAGTCGCGTACGGAAGCGTGTTGTTGATGTTTGTTGATTGGATGACACGACTGAGTGTTGCCATGAGCCTCTCTTCAGTCGGAACAGGATTGGGGCGAGAGGTCACTTTCTTTGAACTCCCTTCTATCCTGCAAATACGAGGATTAAGTGATCAGGTTTTAAAGAATGATTTCGCCGCAATGCTCCTCAGATTTTGGCTCGGTATGATCTCACTTGTTCCAATGGCGTTTGCGTTTAGCTTCTTTTGGACCAGTACAACGATTGGCTATCTGTTGTTGCGAAGACGAGAAGACGGTACTCCTCTGAACGAAATGGACCTCAGCGATTCGCCGGAAGGACAGAAACCGAAACTCCCCGTCGTCGGAATCCCAGCAGCAGAGAAACGCGAAGCGGAGATCTCGGCAGACAAGGTCGTTTAGATCAACATGATCTTTTGGAATGGCATGGACAGGAATGTCTTTGCTAAAGAAGCCCGGCTTTTCGAAAAAAGCCGGGCTTCTCTACTGAATAAAACAAGTCGCTGAAAATACCCTATGCGTCGGCATCTGGAACAACGTAGCCTTCGCGGTAGTTGCGGGTCAGCAGTTTGCTGGCGGCTTCGTTACCTGGGAAGGTTTCTTTCACTGGATCCATATCCAGGAACGGTCCGACGGAGAGTTTTGGATCGCTGACGTCGACGCCGTTGGCATCGAGGTGTTTCGCCATGCGGTCCCAGGAATTTCGCCAGAGTGAGTTTCTGGTTTTGTTGACGTGGTCATCAACTTGCTCTTTGGTCATCGTGCTTCCCAACTGGTGGCTGATTGCGCCTGTATGGCACAAAGCACTGGAAAGATGACCATCGAGGATTTCGGCGTTCAGGTCTTCACGATTTCCAGACTTGACGGCATCGAGGAAGTTCTCGAAGTGATTACCACTGCCGGTCCAGGTTTTCACTTCGTTTCCATCGTTATCAAATGCAGTACATTTGCTGTAAGACGGAACGACAACGTAGCCGTTTTCGCATTGGACAATGACTCCGATTCGCGAACCACGGTAGTCGTCCATGCCGTTCTTCCAGTCGAGACCTTTCTTCGGAAGTCCGCGCGTCTCGAAAATGAGTGGTGCTTTCTTATATTCGTGGTAGACGATTTGTGTGTTCGGCGTGTCGCCGGCATCTTCATAGCCAACTCGACCACCGATACTCATCACGCGAGAGGAGAGTTCCTGCTCGCCCAGGAACCAACGGGAGATGTCCATCTGATGGATTCCCTGGTTCCCCATATCACCGTTTCCAGTGTTGAAATCCCAGTGCCAGTCGTAGTGAAGTTTTGGGCGATATAAATCAACTTTCTCAGCCGGTCCGCACCACATGTCGTAGTCGACACTTGCTGGAATCTTCAAAGGCTGTTCAAGCTTGCCAATACTCTTACGAGGTTTGTAGCACGTACCGGTGACATACTGAATGTCTCCCAGGTTCCCTTCATGAACCCACTTCACGGCAGCGGCCAAACTTGGGCTGGAACGAGACTGAGTTCCGCACTGACAGATCATGTCCAACTGACGTGCCCACTTGACAACTTGCCGACCTTCCCAAACGTTGTGGGAAACAGGTTTTTCGACGTAGACATGCTTACCAGCCTGCATCGCCCAAATCGCAACCAGTGAATGCCAATGATTCGGAGTCGCCGTGCTGATGACGTCTACACTGGGATCTTCGAGTGCTTTCCGAAAATCCTTGAGAAGTTTCGGGGCGCGCCCCTGCTTCTGTTCGACACCCTTGACTTTTTTCCCACCCTGTTGTTCATCAACATCGCAGATGTAGAGGACTTCGGAGTCTGCTGAACCAGAGAATGCACTCAGGTGGCTACTTCCTCGCCCCCCCGCACCAATGACTGCAACACCGATTTTTTCGTTAGGACTGGAACTTCGAGGTTTCTCTTGTGCCTGCAAATGAGTCGTTGCAGCCACAGCTCCAGCTGCAGCAGCAGATTTCAGGAAATACCGACGAGTTAACGACATATGTTCGCTCCTTAAGGACTAAACTTTCATTGATCAACTGATTTTGATTTTAAGAACTCCAGTGTACTCCGCGATCTAGTTGTGATGCAATTCAACACAACATTTTGACTTTCACAAATTCGTGACGTAGGTTCCCACAGGGAGAAATTTTATCTGGTATTCATCCTACTTAAATCTCGGCCAGAGGACGCTTTAACGATGTCGCGATCTGAATCTGAACCGGAAACACAAGTGATCAGTGTTTCGACAATATTGATCTTGAGTGGAGTCATCATTGGATTAACGATTCAAAGATTCGTTGGTGAAGAGACTGCCCCCTATCTACTTGCGGCAGGTCTGTCTGGATTCCTGGCATTTCTCGCCCTTGACCTTGCCTCCGCACGTCGAGGTCGAGCAGCATTAAAAGCCGAACAGGTGCAGATGGAAGACCGACTCGATAAGCACACACACTCGCTGACCAGTATCGGATTTACTCTGGAGCCGATTTCAAATGGCGAGATGGATGCGACTGAGACTGCACCACAGGTCGAAGCTGAGCCGGCAGCCTCTGAAGAGAACGATCATGTCGTCGCCTCGGCTTGAAGTTCTGAGTCATCGATTCCGAGCGCAGCCATACGGCGATAGAGTTTCGCTCTAGGGATCTGTAACGCCTCTGCCGCTGCACTTTTCTTCCCTTTTGCTGCCGCAAGTGCCTCTAAAATCTTGGAACGTTCGACGCGTTCGAGAAACGTCTCTAAAGCTTCATTCGCAGAAATTGATCGAACCGACTGAGCGTCTCTACCTGCTTTGAACTGTACTGGCAGATGTTCGAGTTCGATCGTCACGCTCTCACACTTCGACCGTGCCTGCATTACGACTTCAGCAAGTTCGTCAACGTTTCCAGGCCAGGGATAGGTGGAAAATTCGCTGACAACTTCCTGAGAGAATCCTTCAAGCTGCTGAATTTGCTGGCGATTTGCTTCTTCCAAAAATTGAGTTGCCAGCAGAAGAAGATCTTCACCTCTGATTCGTAAAGGTGGAATCGAAACGACCAGAGGCGTTAACTCGACTGCTAATTCGCGAGAAAAAACTTCTTCGTCGACATGGCTGATCCCAAACAATGATGACGACATCCAGCGGAATGGCGAACCCTGATTGAGATGTTCCAGGAGTTCTGCTTGTAAATCTCTCGCCAATGAATCGATATTCTTTAGATAAATTGTGCCTGCGGTTGATTCTAAAATGTCTTCCGCAAAGAGCCTGCGAAGCGTCCGGGAGAGTTCAAAATGCGACAGGCTTTGACAGTCGAGCGGGATAAATCTTCGCTCTTGAATCTCCGAACCATAATGAATGATCCGAGCGACGTGTTCTTTCCCAGTCCCCCGCTCACCGGATAAATGAACAGCTATGGAATTTTTGGAAGCGACTGTTGTCTGAACGGCAACACGCTTCATTTCAGGAGATTTTGCGATGAGTGAAGTCGTCGCGTATTTTCGATGCAACTCCGAGAGCAGGCTAGCAAGCTCGAATCGCCGGACCGCACTTTCTGGAACAAGCTCAATCCCAGATCCTGAAAGGGGAGAGAGCAAACCGAGGATACGAAACTCGTTGTCCTCGTCGTCTTGAGGGAGTGGGAAGAAATGAATTTCGACTGGCGTTGAACTTCCATCACGATGACTCATGACGATGGGAACCACGGCAGGTTCGCCGTTCAAGACTCTGACAGGCGGACAGAGTGCGCCGGTCACGCTTTCGACCAGTTCAGGATTTCCTTCTGTCACCTGGGAACACGTTTTGCCAATCACGCTTCCAGCTTCCCAGCCGGTGATCTCTTCACAACCATGATTAAAGACGAGAACAACTTTTCGATAGTCCAACACGAAAAACGGTGTCGTGCTGCTCGTCAACCAGGTGGCAAGACCTTTTCTCGCTCGCTGAGCCACTTAGACACTCCTCAAAACGGCATTCACTGATTTGATTGTTTCCAGAACTTCGACCAGCCAAATGATAGAGCATTTTCCCACAAAGATTTACGCGACAGCGACGAATCATGCAAAGGATTCTTTCGATTCAGAGAAATCGGGGAATCCAGCGACGTACAGATCGCCGCAAAACTGCTGAGTTGTTAGAATTCGCCGCTTTTCAAAGGTATTTCGAAGTCATGAGCGCATCACTTTCATCTTGGAAGTGAGCGAGAGATTAACAATAAGCCGTGATCACAGACCGGCAGACCTGTACTAATTCCAATCAAGGAAATGACCATGAGACGGTTTTTAATCGCCGGAAACTGGAAAATGAACACGAATCGTGAATCGGGTACGGCTTTAGCTGCAGCACTTGCGGCTGGTAGTGGCAGTGCGACCGATGCGGTGGATGTGTTGGTTTGCCCACCTTTCCCGTACTTGATTCCGATTGTTGATGCTGTTCAGGGAAGTCAGGTCAAAGTCGGTGCTCAGGACTGCTATTTTGAGGACTCAGGAGCATTTACGGCGGAAGTTTCGCTCTCGATGCTGGAAGATGTTGGGGCGACTTCAGTGATTCTGGGACACAGCGAACGTCGGCATGTGTTCCATGAATCGAACCAGAGCATTAATCGTAAGGTCTTGAAGACATTGGAGAAAGGTCTACAAGCCATCCTCTGTGTCGGTGAACTCTTGTCAGAACGTCAGTCTGGAGAAACCGAGGCTGTTCTCGATGAGCAGATGGCAGGTGGACTTGAAGGCGTTTCCGCTGAAAACATGGCTAACGTCGTGATTGCGTACGAACCTGTCTGGGCGATTGGCACTGGTGAAACAGCTTCCCCGGAGCAAGCAGAATCGGCCCATGACCATCTTCGCAAATGGCTGGAAACCCACTACACTGCGGAAGTTGCGAACGCAACACGCATTCTTTACGGAGGAAGCGTGAAGCCCAGCAATGCCGAAGACCTGTTAGCCCAACCCAATGTTGATGGAGCGCTTGTTGGAGGCGCGAGTTTGACACCTGAAAACTTCCTCCCCATCATCGAGGCAGGCGCCAAACTTTCGTAACGTCGGGAGGACATCACCAACAGCTCAAAATCCCATTGCAGCAAGACTTGGGAAACGATATTCATTCACTGCGAACAAACGACAACTGTGAACAAGCGATTTCGTAGACAAACAACATTCAAGCAGACTGATCGATCGCAGATGCGATCAATTCTGGAACAGGGACTGTTTCAGAATTCCTGAAAGGAAGACGACGCGCCGATGCTAGTATTTATCCTCCAAATTTTACTCCTTCTCTCAGGTCTCTTTCTGATGCTGGTCATTCTTCTTCAGAGAGGACGAGGCGGCGGTCTGGCCGGTGCGTTCGGTGGAGCGGGAGGCCAGAGCGCATTCGGAACCAAAGCTGGCGATGTCTTCACGTGGATCACTGTGACTGTCGCCACAATCTGGGTACTGCTAGCTGGAATTGGCGGCTGTGCAATGCGGAGCGCTGCGACAAGTTTTGAAAAAACGCTACCAACTAAAGCGGCAATGTCGAGCGGTGACGATTCAGACTCGACTACGGACGATTCGCAACCCGATATTCCCCTCAACGATTCCAGCGAGACAACGCCAGGAGAGCCAGAGCTTATCAAAGAAGACGCGAGTCCCGAAAAGAAGGAAGAGAAGGCACCTGTCACACCAGTGGAGCCTGAGTCCACCGAGGAACCTGAAACCAAGAAGCCCGAACCAGAAAAAACAGAAACTGAAGAGCCGAAGACTGAGGAATCAGGAGCGGACAAATCTGCGACAGAAAAGCCTGCTCCAGAGAAATCAGACGCTGAAAAGCCGACCGCTAAAAAACCAGCTGCAGGTAACTAATTTCTCAGAGACTGACTTCGCAAAGATCCCCACTCATAAGCGTTAGGAATTCCCGTGTTGTTAAGCATGACGGGCCACGGGGACGCCAGTGGCCAGAACGAACGAGTCTCCGTGACCGTTGAGGTCAAGAGCGTCAACAATCGGCACCTGAAAGTCTCTGTGCGTTGTCCGGACGCGTTTCTGGCACTCGAATCGAATGTTGAAAAGCTGGTCCGGAAAAACGTATCTCGTGGAACTCTGACCGTTTCGCTTCGTGTTCGACAACTTGACCAGCGACGCATTCCTCAGATTGACCTGAATTCCATCCGTCAATACTGGGCTCAACTAACAGACGCTGCGTCTGAAATTGGAATCGCTCCCCCTTCAGAAATCACTCCATTACTCACCCTGCCGGGGATCATCGAAGACAGTTTCAGTAAATCTGTCGAAGAGGGTGATTGGTCTTTCTTTGAAGAGATCATTCTTGCAGCGCTCAAAAACTTTCAGGCATTCCGAATCGAGGAAGGTCGCTCGATGGGAGAAGAACTCTCCTCCCTGGCGAACGTTGTCGAGACCAACGTTGCTGATGTGACCGCGCGGGCGCCGCAAGTCATCGCTGATTATCGAGACAGGCTCAAAACTCGTGTCAACGACCTGCTGACTTCGACGAGTGTTCAAGTTGGCGATGATGATCTTATTCGCGA
>JAJDEL010000472.1 GCA_029259835.1 Planctomicrobium sp.
CCACTTTTTTTTCCTCATCTTTTGTTTCGGACTGATTCTCTTGAAGTGTGGCTCTCCTCTATGTGGGGAAGATGCCATTACATTCAATCGAGATATCCGTCCGATTCTTTCGGATAGGTGCTTTCTGTGCCACGGTCCAGATGCTGCAAATCGGGAAGCCGACCTTCGCCTCGATATCGCCGAAGAAGCATACAAGGCTCTGGAATTCGGAGAAGGTTCACACGTCATTAAGCCAGGCACCCCCGAGCAAAGTGAAATCTATCTGCGAATGACCTCAGAGGATCCCGACAGCAAAATGCCGCCACTCGACTCCAAGCTGGAAATCACAAAAGCGGAAATTGCAACGATTCGAAAATGGATCGAACAGGGGGCAAAATTCGAAGGACACTGGGCCTTCATTCCACCACAAAAAGCAGAACTTCCGAGCGTAGAAAAAGCGGACTGGGTGAAAAATGAAATCGACCGCTTCATTCTGGCTGGCATCGAGAAGCAAAATCTAAAACCCAGCGACGTCGCGACAAAAGTAAAACTTCTGAGACGAGTCAGTTTTGATCTCACCGGCCTGCCGCCAACGCTCGTAGAACTCGATGCTTTCCTGGCAGACAACTCTCCCGAAGCTTACGAAAAAGCCGTTGACCGTTTGCTCGCTTCCCAGCACTACGGCGAACGCATGACAAGCGACTGGCTCGATGTCGCTCGCTACAGCGATACCTACGGTTATCAAGTCGACCGGGATCGACATGTCTGGCCCTGGCGAGACTGGGTTGTGCGGGCGTTTAACAATAACCTTCCGTACGATCAATTTGTGACAGAACAACTCGCTGGCGATCTGATCCCTGATGCAAGTGACGATCAAATTCTCGCGACGGCGTTCAACCGCCTGCATCCTCAAAAAGTGGAAGGTGGCAGCACTCCGGAAGAGTTTCGTATCGAGTATATCGCCGACAGAACACAAACTTTTGGCACCGCGTTCCTGGGACTGACTCTCGAATGTTGCCGTTGCCACGATCACAAATTTGATCCGATCACTCAAGCAGAGTATTACCAGTTTTCCGCATTCTTCGACAACATCGACGAAGCCGGACTCTATTCATTCTTCACACCTTCTGTTCCGACTCCGACTTTGCTACTGGCGAATAAATCACAGAAACAGACTATTCAAGAGAAGCGGATTGTCGTTCAAGAGGAAGAGACGAAACTTCAGGAGGTCACCGATTCAAAACGAGTCGATTTTGAAGAATGGAAATCGAAAAACGCGAAGGTTGAACCCACCATTCAGGGAGAAGTCGCTTATCTTGATTTCGAAATGGTCGGAGGTCGGAACACAAAAGTCGATGGAGTTGTCGGCAGCGCAGCTAAGCTGACTGGTGACGATGCTATCGGGACCAAAGTTGGGAATTTTAATCGAGCGCAGCCATTCTCAGTCTCTCTCTGGATGAATACTCCGGATGTCAAAGATCGAGCAGTTATTTTCCATCGTTCGCGCGCCTGGACTGATGCAGCGAGTCGGGGCTATCAACTTCTGATCGAAGATGGCAAGTTGAGCGCATCGCTGATTCACTTCTGGCCCGGTAATGCGATTCGTATTAAAACAAAGAAACCGATTCCCACGAACAAGTGGCAAAACGTCGTCGTCACGTACGATGGTTCAAGCAGAGCAGAGGGGCTGCGAATCTTTGTCGATGGAAAGCAAGCCAAAACTGAGGTCGTTCGCGACAATCTCACTAAACAAATCACCGGAGGTGGCGGCGACACGATTGCCATTGGAGAACGCTTCCGTGATCGAGGCTTCACAAATGGTCTCGTTGATGAATTCCGAGTCTTTGATCGTGAACTGGCTCAACTCTCGATTCAGAAACTCTCTGCTCTTGCGGCAGAAGCAGCAGAATCTGAGCCGACCGACGATCAACAGTTTCAGTATTACCTGTCAAACATCGACAAGGACTATCAGTCTCAACTCAAAACGTTAAGTGAGAAACGAACAGAACTGAATGCGTTTATCGATGGCATTTCTGAAATCATGGTGATGCGCGAGTTGCCGCAGCAGAAACCTTCGTTCCGGCTGACACGCGGAGCGTACGACGCGCGTGCTGAACAAGTTGTGGCTGAGACGCCTGCCTCCTTTGTTTCCATGCCTGAAGAGACCACAAAAGATCGTCTTGCACTGGCGAATTGGTTGACAACACCTGAACATCCTTTAACGGCTCGTGTTGCCGTGAACAGGGTCTGGCAAATGCTCTTCGGTCAAGGTTTGGTTCGCACGCCAGAAGACTTTGGCAGTCAAGGAGCTTTGCCGACACATCCGGAACTTCTCGATTGGCTAGCGGTCGATTTGATTGAAAATGGCTGGGACACGAAACGACTGATCAAGAAAATCGTCATGTCCGCAACGTACCGTCAATCTTCAGATGTCACGAAAGAGATGCTGCAATCTGATCCGGAGAATCTGTTACTCGCGCGTGCGCCGAGCTATCGGCTCCCAGCGGAAATGCTGCGGGATAATGCGCTCGCAACGAGTGGATTGCTTGTGGATAAGCTTGGAGGCGCTCCAGCGAAACCGTACGAAGTGGCAGTTTCATTCAAACCAACTGCTCGCTCAAAAGGGGAAGGACTCTATCGTCGCAGTTTGTATACATACTGGAAACGAACCGGACCGGCCCCGGTGATGATGACTCTTGATGCATCCAAGCGAGACGTTTGTCGCGTCAAAAGAGAACAGACCTCTTCACCGCTTCAAGCGTTTGTCATGCTCAACGGTCCGCAGTTTGTCGAAGCAAGTCGCGGACTGGCTCAGAAAATGATCGAGCAAAATGAAAATGACGACACAGGAATGCTTGAAGAGATGTTCCGCACTCTCACCAGCAGGCATCCCAGCGATGACGAACTTGCAGTACTGAAGAATTTGTACGATTCCCAAAAGGCGCTGTTTGAAAAGTTTCCTGGCCAGGCAAAAGAGTATCTGACTGTCGGAGACTTCAAACCAGACAAATCAATCGTCCCGACACATTTGGCAGCAGCAACAGCGGTCGCAAATGCTTTATTCAATTTCGACGAATGTGTGATTAAGAGATGAGTAAACGAACAATGACAAACAACTCGCAATCCTGCACTGGCTTTTCAACCGCACCATCTCGGCGAGAGTTTCTTTCTCAGTTCGGGATGGGACTCGGCGCGGTGGCGTTGTCTCAGTTGGATTCGTCTCAAACTGTCTCAGCGGAGTCTGGCGTCCTGCAAAAGCTGCATCATGTTGCGAAGGCGAAGCGAGTCATCTTCCTGTTTCAGGCAGGCGGTCCGTCACAGATGGACTCGTTCGATTACAAGCCTGTTTTGAATGAGCGGCACGGTGAGGAACTTCCGGACGAAGTGCGACAAGGACAGCGACTGACCGGAATGAGTGGAAATCAGTCGAGCCTGCCGCTGGTGGGGTCGCCGTTCAAGTTCGCTCAACATGGCGAGAGCGGCGCCTGGCTGAGCGAAATTTTTCCTCACACGGCGGAAGTCGTTGACGATCTCTGCTTCATCAAAAGTATGCACACCGAGGCGATCAATCACGGGCCGGCAGTGACGCATGTGCAAACTGGCTCGCAATTCCCTGGACGACCCAGTATTGGCGCCTGGCTCAGCTATGGTTTGGGAGCCGAGAACGAAGACTTGCCGGCATTCGTTGTCATGGTCACGAAAGATAAGGGTGGGCAGCCGCTCGTATCGCGGTTATGGGGTAGCGGATTTCTTCCATCGCGGCATCAAGGCGTGCGGTTTCGGGCTGGTGATGAGCCGGTGCTGTACATCAACAACCCAAAAGGGTTGGCAAGTGAAAACAAACGCGAGATGCTTAACGCACTCAGTCAGCTTCACAAACTGGAATTGAAGAAGAATCCTGATCCATTGATTGAAACTCGAATCTCGCAATATGAACTCGCCTTTCGAATGCAAACATCAATTCCAGAAGCGACCGACTTTTCAGGTGAGACCGCGAGCACCTTTGAAATGTATGGCGAAGAATCGAAGAACGCTGGCAGTTTCGCAGCGAATTGTTTGCAGGCTCGGCGACTTGCTGAGCGGGGCGTTCGGTTCATTCAATTGTACCACCAAGGCTGGGACCACCACGGAGGCATACCCGGTGGCATGAAAGGTC
>JAJDEL010000473.1 GCA_029259835.1 Planctomicrobium sp.
AGCGCAAAATCGAGCCGATCTTGAACTCGTTGTTCTTCAAGAGCTTCCTGTTCTCGTTGTTCTATCTGCGTTTGTGAACCAGCAGTTTGAACAGCTTCGACTTCTGTTTCAGAATGCTGCTCGAATTCATCTTCCTGCTGACGAGCGAAGACCTCGGCTCGAATTTCTTCGAGTTCTATGGAGTCATAGGAATCATACTCCTCAGCATCCTCGTTGTGCTGTCGCTCCTCTTCCCATTGAGTCAGCACGTACTGCCGCCCTGCCATATGGAACAGACCATATATCGTTGCCGCCGGAATCCATCGGTCGTCGGAACTGGGTTTCACGAGATCGTCGGCGGACAGAACTCCATCGCGAACATGGAAGACCAAATCTTCAAATGAACAGGGACCACAGAGTTGATTGGCAAGGAGATAATGAAATTCGACTGCCATTTTTCGTCACGCTTTCGCTTGCCCACGAACTGGAACTCCATGAGGCTAACTGGTTGATGAGTGGGCTGGCAACCAAAATCGTTAAGAAATTCACGATATGACTTCACTTCTGCGGCGAATTGACGAGCAACTCATCGCAAGCGATCCAGAATCCAATTGACCCACTGCCTACGTCGACAGTACGATCATGAATTCACTCAAATTTTTAACGAGTCACCATGGATGGGTTCGATTCAAATTTTGGCATACCAGCTCAAGACGAGAGTTCGAGAGAATTTCTCTGCCCTGGGGAATCGCTGGCGATCAATCGATCGCTACATCTCGCACGTCTGGCTTCCGGATACGATACGTGCCGAACCTGCGACCATCGCTGTGACACCGGAACGCTGCCAATGCAAGTGGTCAAAGGGCTAGAGACGAGACTCGAAAATCAGCGGAAAAACACATCCGCTCCTCTCCGCGGAGTTTACCTGAATGAACTGACTCGACCGGTCATGGTTCACACTGTTGAACACATCCTTGAATTGATGGAGGAATCCAGAATTCAGAGAAGCGATCTCAACGATCAACGATCAACAATCAACGCTTCACCCCGAATCCTAGTTGCTCATGACTGGCGACCTTCTTCACCTGACTTGGTCATCGGGGTTGTCTCGGCACTCCGCCGCTGGGGATGTGAAATTGTCGACCTGGGCCAGATCAGTCGGGGTTGCTTCGATTTTGTCATCGAAAAATTTCATGCCGATCTTGGCCTGTTCGTCACCGGAGGCAACGAGCCAGAAAAAGTGAACGGTCTCGACATCATCGATTGCGATGGAATCGAATGGAGCCATCCAGGTCGATTAACGAAACTTCAAAATCGACTTGATCAACCATCAAATCGGTCTCATCGTCAGGCTGGAAACTATCAGGCGATCCCGGTCCAGGAGATGTACGAATCGCAGGCGGTTTCGCAATTTGTTGGCATCAATTCATTGAAAATTGCACTGGCATGTGGGGAACCAATGACAATGCAAATTCTCGGTTCGTCACTCCTCGATCAGGGATGTGAAGTACAGTTTATGAACTGTAACTTCTCTGAGCCGGACTTTCGAAAACAAATCGAACAATTTCGCAACGCGATACGCGACAGCCATGTCGATGTCGGCTTCCTCATCCGCCCGAACGGGCAATCAACTTTCGTTTTTGACGAACGCGCCAAAGAAATGAAGACGGCAGCGCTGTTGAACCTGGTCTCTCCGCAAGACGGTTCGAGACACATTCTTGAGCCAACTCAATCGGTCGAAGAATTTTTAATTCAAGTGAAGAAATCGTCCGTACCCATCGCGACAGACGGCGAAGGTCGTTTCTGGATTGTCGATACTAATCCGGAATGCGATGCAATGAACGTTGTTTCGCGCATCCTCAAAGCGATGATGAACACCAACTGGCCACTATCGGCGATGGGGAAGGAGTCCATGGTCTAGATTATATGGTGAGGTGAAGTACAGAGCGGACACTTTTCCCTTGCCCCTCTCAAGCTTGGCCAAATACAGCCTTCATCTTCTTTAATCCGATTTCAAGAACTTCTTTGGGATCCTGCTTCCAATAGTCTCGGTTGAAAAGCTCCAAAGAGGCGGCACCGCTGAAGCCGATGGCGTTGAGCATGCCGATGATCTCTTCCCAAGGGGCGACACCATCACCTGGGTAAACTCTGTGCGAATCATTCATTTCCAACCGCGGCGGAGTTGCTGGGTAGTCATTGAAGTGAAAGCATTGGATCGCGGCGCCATTGATCAGTCCCAAGCCATCGAAGGCGGAGCCTCCTCGGTAGATGTGATAAACGTCCGGAAGAATACATGCGTCAGGGTGACCACTTTCAACGGCGACAAAAACGGCTTCGCCGAGCCGAGAAAGGTTTTTCGAGTGACCCCAAATTTCGGCTTGTGGCGTGACTCCTGTTTCTCTGCCAAGTTCAAGAATTGCGTGATAGCGTTCGGCAGCGGCGAAGAGATCGAGATCGGGAGAATCTTTGCCGTTCATGCCCACTGGTGGTGCAGCGAGATATTTCCCACCAATGGAACGAACCAGATCCATGTCCCGCTTCATCTGTTCGAGACCTTTTTCACGTTCAGCGTCATCATCGGAAATCCATCGCGCAAATCCGATTGCGCTCTCAACTCGCATTCCATGGTCAGCGATTTTCTTCTTCAAGTCTGAAAGAGATTTGCCAGACTTCTTGTAGGTTTCGATCTCACGAATCCAGGGTTCGATGCCCTCGTAGCCGACTTCAGCAGCGAGATCGACTTCTACGTCCAAACCCAATTTCTTCTCGCGAATCGTACTAGTATTCAGGCAGAAACGAACCTTCGCCTGAGTCGGCGCAGCTGAGCGACTCTCGGCAGCTTTCAAAGATGAAGATGCCAGACTTCCCAGAGCGGCGGCACCTGTGGCTGCCAGTACGTCACGTCGATTCAAGTTCATCATTGTTCCTGTCTTATTGTTACAAAGTCATTCCGATAACGACTTTCAGAAGTTTGGTGAATTGTAACTTCAATGCCTGAAAGTTGCAGCACCGGGCACGCTGGGATGCGAATGACTCCGTGGTACTCACATCGCAAACATCGAGTTGCTACTATCATTCTCATTACTCCCTCAAAACTTCAGCCACCTCCGCTGTATCTCTAAATGAGAACTTGTCGCCTATGTCCTCTCTAAAATCGTGTTACATTCCGTTGATATTAATTCTCTCCGCTTCGCCAGTCACTGCCGAGGAAGCACTTTCGCCGCCAAACATTCTTTGGATTTCGGCGGAAGACATTAGTGCCCACTTAGGGTGCTATGGCGATCCTCATGCGATCACACCGCACCTTGATCAACTCTCGACCGAAGGCGTTCGCTACACGAATGCGTTCACGACAGCCGGGGTTTGTGCGCCTTGTCGGAGCGGAATCATCACCGGGATGTATCAAACCACGCTTGGCACCCAGCACATGCGTGGTCAGGCGAAACTGCCGGAACAAATTCGTCCGTTTCCAATCTATCTCAGAGAAGCAGGCTACTACTGCACCAATAATTCGAAGCAAGATTATCAATTCAAAACTCCAGAAGGAACCTGGGATGTTTCGAGTGGCAAGGCTCACTGGAGAAATCAGACAGACAAAAACAAACCGTTCTTTGCCGTCTTCAATTTCACCGGCTGTCACGAAAGCGGGATTGCATCTGAGAGTAAATACAAATCGGTGACGAAGAATCTCACTCCTCAGCAACGGCAAGACGCAAACGCACTGACCACGTTTCCACCGTACTATCCAGAATCGCCAATTGCTCGCGAAGACTGGAAGCGGAATTACGAATTGATCACGGCAATGGATATTTGGGCAGGTAATCTGGTTCAGCAGCTTAAGGATGATGGGCTGTACGAGGAGACGATTATCGTCTACTGGTCCGATCACGGTGTCGGGCTGCCGCGGGCGAAACGCTGGCTGTACGATTCTGGAACTCGAATTCCTCTGATCGTTCGCATCCCAGAAAAATACCGCGTGGAGGGTCAAGGTGTGCCAGGAGAAGTCTCCGACCGGCTGATCAGTTCCATTGATTTTGGACCGACTGTTTTGAATTTAGCCGGTCTCAAAGTTCCCGATCACGTTCAAGGAGAGGCCTTTTTAGGGCGCCAGTTGCCGACTGCTCGCGAGTATATCTACGGAGCCCGTGACCGCATGGACGAGCGGTACGACATCATCCGTATGGTCCGCGATCATCGTTTTCAGTACATCCGCAACTACGAGCCGCTGAAAACTTTTTACCAATACATGAACACGGCAGAGAAAGGGGCCACAATGGCGGTCCTCCGGAAACGTCATGAAGCCGGAAAGCTTCGCCCGGCTGCGGATGCGTTCTTCGCACCGACGAAACCGGTCGAGGAACTCTACGATTGCGAAGCCGATCCGCACGAGTTGAAAAATCTCGCGAACGATCCGAAGTATGCTGAGAAATTGAAGGAATTGCGCACAGTACATTTGACTTGGGTGAAGGAGACGCGCGACCTTGGTCTCGTCGCTGAACCGATTCTTCTTGAGCGAGAGAAAGTCATCGGTCACCGATACGGCATCCTCCGTGGTCCGCAAGCAGATGCCGCTGCAAATCGCCTCGCCGATACGGCAGCGCTGGCGTCTTCAGGACCGCAGGCAGCTAACGATTTGATTGCAGCACTCAACGACGACGACTCCGCTGTTCGTTACTGGGGTGCGACAGGTTTAGGGAACATCGGTCAACCAGCAAAACAGGCGAGTGAAAATTTGAAACGGGTTCTACTAAAAGACGATTCCCCAGTCGT
>JAJDEL010000474.1 GCA_029259835.1 Planctomicrobium sp.
GGTCCTGCTGAAAGAAGAGAACCAACTCATTCTGAGTCATGCTGTGATCGCCGAGAACGCAGATCAAATTTCGTATGAGTCGCAATTGCCGTTTCATGGAAGTTGGACGGGCGAAGAAGACTCCGCGACGCGCGAATTTGCATTAACGTCTGCTGAACAACGAGTACGAGTCTATCCGCTTTCACTCCCGCAGGATCGAGTGACTAAAGCAGATGGCGAGTTCAAGGTCACCAATGAAGCACTGACGTTCAAACAGGAAATCAACGGTTCGCGGTTGTATGCCTCAACAGTCTTTGACTGGTCGGCAAAACGGATGTCGAAACAAGTCGACTGGTCACGACTCACGGTCGCTCAAGATGGTCAACTAGAACCACACACTGAAGCAGCGGCATTTCGATACAGAATCGGTCGCAGCCAGTGGATACAATATCGCTCACTCGTTGAGCCGGATATCCCCAGAACAGTTTTAGGGCTGCACACCTCGCACGAATCCGTCCTCGGACGGTTTACTTCAAAAGGAAGCATCGATCCGATTATTGAAGTCGAAATGTAAAGAGGGTTCGCTCAATTTGAAAGACACACCGATTTGCCACACACTTCAAGTGTGTGGCAAATCGGTGTGAAGCAAGTCACCGTTTCAAGATGATTCTCTCAGCAACGCTGCGGCGTATCCGACGAGGTCGTCCTGTTCTTTTCGAACTTGTTTCAAGACATCAATGCGTCCAGCTTTCACACATAACTCGTCAAAAGAAATGCTGACTTCTTCATTGAGGTTGGAAAGATGTTTCGCCGAGACATCGACTGCTTCGTCAAGTTTGTCGCTGCGAATTAAAAGATCAACAAGAACATAGGCGAGCAGCGGCTTGTCTTGTTCATCTGGCTCTGCTTCAAGCTTGTCACGGAAGTATTGCAATCCTTCGTCACGATTTTTGTCGATCAGAACATTCAAAAAGTGTTCGTGAGCTGGGTAGAAATCTTCGAACGGAGGCTCCCCTTCGTACTGCAGCGACTGTTCGAGTTTGCTGCCATACTGGGCGAGTTGGCAAGCGAGTTCGAGTTCTTCCGCTGGCTCTTCAATCGACCTGGCGAAACGGACGACCGAGTTCAAGTGCGAAACATCAATGTGGTAATTGCCATCTTCGAAAATCCAATCTCTACCAACGAGCAATTCCTTGAGAGACAATCCCGGTTCGAGTATCGGAACTTTTTGCTCGACGTGCCGGCGCACGGAATCGAGGACATCCTGGTACAGACTTCGGACCATCAGTTTCGCACATTCGCCCCGATGCTCCTGACTCATCTGCGGCAATGCTTGGTCCAAGGCTGTGATGGTGCTACAGGTCCCGTGTCCCTTGAGCATGATTTTGACACCCTTGGGCGGGTTCACTCCCTGATACATCGCGATCTGGAGAATTTCTTCCATGCGCTCATAATCTTCAATGTGGTCTGGAAGTGCATCGAGCGCCTCGACGAGTTTTTCTGGCTCTCGAATGACCTGTAAATACATCCAGGCCGCTGCGAGATCCCCCTGTTCGATAAATTTTGCCCCAACTTCTCTGGCAGCCTCAACATACGCAGCTTCAACCTCTTTTCGAAATTCCTCAGGAACATCCTGCAAGGATGAAGGTCGCGAGAGCGGCAATCCAAGCTCCTGCTTCTTCTTTAACATCTTGGAGTCAAATAACTTATGGAGGTCACCTGACTGTTGGACCTGCTCGATGAGCCGGTCAACCAGTTCTGACGCATCCTGCTTGGAGGCGACCTGTCCTAATAGTTCAAATGAAGCATTTTCCATAGTTCTGCGTATTCTCTCTCTTGAAACGGTCGTACTCAACCGAATGCTTCTTAAAGATGCACACTAAAAAGTGTGCATCCAAGCAGTTCGTGGACTTTTCTCGTCGGTTGATCTCTTGATGATTGTTGATGTGGATCAACACCTGAAGCGGGTGCAATTCCAACCTAAAAAGTTCTCAATCATCGACGAGAACCAATAGGTATTGACTGAAGAGATTATTGCAGATCGTGCTGGCATCGACAGCCATTATTGTGATAAAGTCCCTGATTCGCGATTTTATCGTGTTCTCGGTAAACATTTGAACAACCGAGAAGAGTTACGCTGGTCGTTCGTAGTTTCGCTGTGTGAGCGGAACGGCGCCCAACGTTCGTTTTGACACTTGAATGCGTTCTGTTCTGTGTATGGACGGAATTGCGGCAAGCTGTTGCCACTTTTTAGACCCACTAACAAAGCAAAACATTCGGACGCTTGAGTGGTGCTTCACTCCCCGGTCATGTTTTGTTCGCGGCTCTGAGCAATCCAAGGTTTTTTTGAGTAATGGTCGATCGTAACCTCATTAGAGAATTTCACGTAGATGATGATGAACTGAATGCAGCACTTGGCGGAGAACTAGGTGACTGGATTGTCGGAACAGACGAAAACATGGACGAAGTCTATGATATGACGTCGAGTCCGTTTGATGTGAACGAAATTGTTGAGGGAAAAGTCCTCAGTGTCGAAGGCGATGAAGTTCTCGTCGATATTGGCTACAAATCAGAAGGGATGGTTCCTCTCTATGAGTGGGGGGACGATGAAGAGAAACCAAAGCCGGGCGAAACGATTGAAGTTTTGCTCGAAGAGATCGAAGATGATTTCGGTCTTGTTTTGCTTTCCAAGCGAAAAGCAGATCGACAGAAAGACTGGAACTGGGTCAGTGGTCGCTACAACGAAGGGGACACGATCCTCGGGATCGTCGTTCGAAAAATCAAAGGTGGCTTGCTCGTCAACATCGGCGAAGCTCTTTCCTCCTCGGGTGCTCGCGGTGTCAATGTGTTTCTGCCAGCCTCTCAGGTTGATATCCGTCGACCGTCGGACATCGGCGATTTCGTTAACAACGAAATCGAGTGTATGATCCTCAAGATCGATGACACTCGCAAAAACATTGTTGTCTCGCGACGTCGACTCATCGAAGAGCAACGCGCCGAAATGAAGCGCAATCTTCTCTCGGAACTCGAAGACAATCAAATCAGAACTGGTATTGTCAAAAACATCGCCGACTTCGGAGCCTTCGTGGACTTGGGTGGAATCGATGGATTGTTGCACATCACCGACATGAGTTGGGGACGCATCAACCATCCTTCAGAGATGGTCAAAATCGATGACGAAATCGAAGTGATGATCCTCAACATCGATCGCGAGAAAGAAAAGATCGCACTCGGCTTGAAGCAGAAATTCCCAAGTCCTTGGGACAATGTCGACACCAAGTATCCTGTTGGTGACCGCGTGACTGGCGAAGTTGTCAACGTGATGACTTACGGTGCGTTCGTCAAACTGGAAGATGGAATCGAAGGACTTGTGCACATCAGTGAAATGTCCTGGACACGCCGATTGAACCATCCTAACGAAATGGTCAGCATCGGTCAGGAAGTCGAAGTTGTTGTCTTGGGCATCAACACTGACAAACAGGAAATTTCGCTCGGTATGAAGCAGACTCAGCCCAATCCTTGGGATGACGTCACCGACAAATATCCAGAAGGCAAAACAATTACTGGCGTGGTTCGCAACCTCACCAATTACGGAGCCTTCATCGAACTCGAAGAAGGAGTCGACGGACTGCTGCACGTCAGTGATATGTCCTGGACTCGCAAGATTTCACACGCAAGTGAAATGCTGAAGAAAGGTGACGACATTGAGTGTGTCGTTGTCTCTGTTGACGAAGAGCGAAAGCGAATTGCTCTTGGCCTCAAGCAACTCGGCGACGATCCTTGGGAAGCACGTATCCCGGATCAGTACCAGCCTGGTTCAATTGTTACAGGAACTGTCACAAAGATCACCAACTTCGGTGTCTTTGTGAAGCTGGAAGACGAACTCGAAGGTCTGCTGCACGTTTCTGAGTTGACCGGTGGAGACGAAGAAAAATCTGTCGAAGATGTTGTTAACGTTGACGACGAAATCGAAGTCAAGATTCTACGTGTTGATACTGGGGATCGCAAAATCGGTCTCAGCATGAAGCTTGATGCCGAAATCGAACCGATTGACTCAACTGGTTCCGCTCCTGCAGGGGATGGTCCAAAAGAACTCAAAGGTGGTATGGGCGAATCGAGCGGACCGCTCTTCTCAATGGGAGGAGAAACGGCTGGCGAAGAAGAGCCTGCTGCTGAAGTCGTAGAGGAAGAACCTGTCGCCGAAGAGGAACCAGCAACTGAAGAAGAACCTGTTGCAGAAGAGATAGAGCCGGCTATGGTTGAAGCTGTGGCTGAAGAAGAACCTGTCGCAGAAACTCCTTCTGAAGTAGCTTCCGAAGAAGAGTCTGATGAAAAACCTTCCGAGGAATAATCAGAAGATCCGTCACATTCGGACCGATTGATCCCCGAAACTTTTCGCGCTGTTAAAAACGGCCCCACGGTTACAAACCGTGGGGCCGTTATTTTTGCGCTCATCGCTAGCACTTCGCTGTCTTCTGTGTTTTATCGCGAAGCAACCTGTAGCGGCAACTCTTGCCGATCCGATCTATCTAAAGTGGTCCATTATGGACACAACAAGTATTCGGGATGGTGGAACGAGTCCCCAAATGATCCCTGCATTCCCCAGATTGATCCCTTTTGTAAGAGTCCCATGCAGAAAACAACTCGCCGCCGAACCTCAAATGTCCAAAACCCTCTCGAAACCTACCTTCGAGAGATTAACGAAACTGCTCTTTTGACAGCCGATGATGAGAAGCAACTCAGCTATCGGATTTCAGATGGAGACATGCTCGCCCGCGACCGAATGGTCCGGGCGAATCTGCGTCTCGTGGTCAATATCGCCCGAGGTTACACCGGAAAAGGATTGCCGCTCCCCGATCTCATCGAGGAAGGAAATCTCGGCCTGCTGCGTGCCGTCGAAGGGTTCGACCCAGCAATGAACACTCGCTTCAGCACCTACGCCAGCTACTGGATTAAACAATCCATCAAACGGGCACTCATCAACTCTGCCAAGACGATTCGCATTCCTGCGTATATGGTCGAGTTGCTCTCGAAGTGGAGACGGGCGAACTCTAAATTGCAGGATGAGCTTGGGCGTGCCCCCACGGCAGAAGAAGTAGCTTCGGAACTTGAACTGCCACCGAAGAAGTTGAAGATCGTAAAAAAGGCTATTCAACTTTACAATTCGACGCCGCAGAGCGAAGACGGAGAAGGCAACGTC
>JAJDEL010000475.1 GCA_029259835.1 Planctomicrobium sp.
ATTGATGGACTATCCCGCTGATCGTTACGAAGTCCTGATTGGTTGCGATGGAAACGAAGACACGACCGGTGATTTGGTAATCACGTTCAACGATTCTCGGATTCGCTTGTGCCAATATCCGCAGCGACGTGGAAAGCCTTCCGTTCTGAACGACACTGTTCCACAAGCCCGCGGAGAAATCATTGCGTTCTCTGATGCAAACACTTTCTGGGAACGTGATGCCCTGAAACGATTGGTCTCTCACTTCAAGTCCGAGAACGTCGGTGGCGTTTGTGGACAATTGAAACTGACCGATCCACACACGGGCGAAAACGTGGACGGGATGTACTGGAAATATGAGAACGTACTCAAGCGTTGGGAAGGCCAACTGGGTGCTTTGCTGGGAGTGAATGGTGCGATCTATGCCATCCGAGCGGAACTCTGGGAACCGATCCCGCCGAATTCCATTGTGGATGACTTCCTCATCGGGATGCGACTGCATCTGAAAGAGCGCGAACTAATCTTTGATGAAACTGCAATCGCGAATGAAGAAAGTGCCCCGACGATGAACGCGGAGTTTCATCGTCGCGCAAGAATTGGAGCAGGTGGTTTTCAAAGTTTGTGTTGGTTAACACCACTCCTGAAACCAAAGTACGGAAGCATCGCCTTCGCGTTCTGGTCACATAAAGTTTTACGGTGGCACTGCCCGATCTTCCTTGCAACGGCGTTCTTTGTGAATCTGGGATTGCTGACGATCCCGATCTATCAACTCACAATGGTTCTTCAATGCGTTTTTTACGGAATTTCGATCATCGGTCGGCATCTTCCTGGTCGTGGAAAAGCGTCGCGATTAACACGGTTGATGACCATGTTCACAGAGATGAATCTGGCACTCTCCGTCGGTTTCTGGAGGTGGCTGAGCCAGCAACAAACTGGAGCCTGGAAACGAACAGCTCGCTCAAACGAACTCATTGCAGCCGCTCAAATCGAAGATGCTCCAGAAAAAGAATTGGTTGAAAGCTCCTGAATTTCTCCGGGAACACCACCTCCGGGAAAGACAGCACTTCGCAGACCGTGTAGATTATCGGGGCAAGTCACATTGTTTCCTGGACAGGTCTGAACGACATGAGTGTCGCGAGTAGCTCCTTTCGGCAATTCCTTGGTGCGGGAGCCGAGTTGCTTTTTCCAGCGTCGTGTCACTTTTGCGGACAGCACTTGTCATTTGAGAGTCAAATTTCATTGTGCGTGGAATGTCAGCAGAAACTTTCTCCGTCAGCATGCAATCGTTGTGAACGCTGCTCTGCCGTCGTGGGGCCAAATCTGGAAACGTTAAACGGATGTGTACATTGCCGAAAAGATGTCTATTCGTTTCAAAGCGTGACGAGCCTCGGAATTTATGATGGTTTGTTGAAGTCCGCTGTACTTCAGGGAAAATATGGAGTGAACCCGGCCCTCTTAACGAGTCTCACAGATCTACTTCACGCATCTGGGCACGAACGATTTACAAAAACATCAGCCAATTTGATTGTACCGATTCCTCATCATTGGACAGATCGCCTGGTGAAAGTGAGTCAAGCCTCGACGAACGTTGCAAATCGCCTAAGTCGTTTATTGAACGTCCCGATTGACAGGCATATACTACAAAAGCGAGTCAGAACGGCGAAGCAGCAATCGTTGAATCCAACTGCTCGCAGGCAGAATTTGAAGTCGGCGTTTCGAGTTTCAAATGGAATAGACCTTTCCGGATTGAAAATTTTGCTTGTCGACGACGTGTTGACGACTGGAACAACGTGTCAGCGAGCAACACGACTGTTGTTGCAATCGGGAGTAGATGAAGTCAGAGTTGCCGTGTTGGCTCGCGGAATTGGGGCCTGACGGCCTGTCAGTTGCCACTGTGTGATCAATTTCCCAATTAAATTACCGTTGGTTGAATTATTAAAACCGACCGCAGGACTCAATCAGGAAGTGTGACTTGCGTCACTGATAGAAATTCATGGCTGAAGACGCTGACCAGAATGGCACTGACCAAAACGACGCAAATGAGCCTCCACCAAAGAAGCCGGAGTTGACTCCAACCCGAGTTTTTCTGCGTGGAGTCGCAGTCAGCCTTCCCACCATTCTTACGATTGTGGTTCTCATTTGGGTTCTGAACTTCGTTGCCAAGTACATTATCACTCCTGCGACTTGGACTGTGAAATATACAATGTCGCAATTTGTCGACGAGTCTGTTCCAAGTGATAAGCTGATACGCTTGGATTCCCCACCTTCTCTAGACTTCTGTCAAACTAATTACCTTGTTTCGAGGGACCTGAGTGTGCGTTTTCGTAACTTTGTTGCTGAACAGAAATCCTGGGGAGACAGTCAGCGCGCTGAGGCGACCAATGATACCTCTACAGATCTGCGTTCAGTACGCCTGCAGCGGCAGACAGACTGGCTGCAAACAGAAGCTGAAAAAGTCACGTCGGAAGTGTATATTCAACTTGGTTCAAGTGCAGTGCCGTATCCTGTTTATGCAGAAGTCGCACAGTACCTACCACCTGGACAAATTCCGAGTTCATCCCGTGCGCTTTACATGGAATATGTCGCCCACAAGTATTTCAAAAGCTTATTCCATCTCAGTTTGCTTACCGTTGTCCTGATCATCTTCATTCTTTATTTCACCGGTCAGTTTGTTTCTGCGAAATTGGGCGGCTTACTTGTTCGTCTGATTGAAGTGAAAGTCCTGGGGCGTCTTCCTGTTGTGCGAAACATTTACGGATCGGTGAAACAGGTCACCGATTTTCTGCTGACAGAAAATCAACCGGTTGAGTATCGTCGTGTCGCGGCTGTGCAGTACACCCGGAAAGGAGTCTGGGCAATTGGCTTTGTCACCGGCGAAAGTATGATGCAAATTTCCATTGGTGCCGGCGAACCATGCGTTTCCGTGTTTGTTCCAACTTCGCCAATGCCCATGACTGGATTTACGATTAACATTCCTCGTCGCGAAGTCCTCGACTTAGATATTAGCGTCGAACAGGCAATGCAATTTTGCATTTCATGCGGTGTCCTCTCGCCTGCCCATCAAAAGATGACACCAGAAAAGTTCAAGGAATTTGTGGAGCAAGGACTGATCCGAGCGAATGTGTCAACGCCACAATATCTGCCAGGGCAAGCTGCGGTGCCAGGGCAGATGCCTCACTCTTCATCTCAAATCGATGACGAAGGAGACGATGATTGATGCCATCTGATGCACAAAGAACAATACGGATCGCGACTCGCGAAAGTCCACTCGCGCTCTGGCAGGCCAATTATCTGGCAGACCGATTGCGAGAAATCACAACTGACCACCAAGTTGTTCTGGTTCCGGTTTCGACAATGGGTGATCGTGACAGAACAGAGCCACTCCGCACGATGGGCGGACAAGGTATCTTCACTCGCGAAGTCCAAAGAGTCGTTCTCGAAAACAATGCTGACGTCGCTGTTCATTCTCTCAAGGATTTACCTAGTGAAACTGTCTCTGGTTTAGTTCTGGCAGGAATCCCTGAGCGCGCACCGCGCTACGATGCGATGATTCTTCCGAATGGTTCCGACATCGCAACAATCGATTCGTTATCGAAGAACGCAAAAATTGGGACGGGATCTCCCCGTCGACAGGCACAGTTACTCAATGCCAGTCCAGATTTACTGATGGCGGAAATTCGAGGCAACGTGGAGACTAGACTCAAGAAACTCGATGCCGGCGACTACGACGCAATTGTTCTCGCCGAAGCCGGACTGCGCCGGCTTGGATTAGCCGATCGCATTTCGTTTTTAATTGAACCTCCTCTCATGTTTCCAGCAGTTGGACAAGCGGCACTGGGAATTGAATGCCGCGAAGACGATACGGATGTCATCCATCTTCTGGAACAAATTTCAGATGCAGAAACGAAAGCTGAAGTCACCGCCGAACGTGCGTGTATGGCAACGCTGAAAGCAGGTTGTCACGCCCCGGTCGGAGTTCTTTGCACGGTGACTGAAAATCAATTGGACTTTGAAGGCGTTGTCCTCAGCCCGGATGGTCAACAGCGATTTCAGGTCTCTCTCTCAGGCGATATCAACGCTCCTGCAGAACTCGGTCAACACGCCGCAGAACTCCTCATCGACCAAGGTGCCGCAGCGGTTCTTTGAACTGAGAGCGTGTTTGTATATTCGCTCACTGCCAGATCGCGGCAACCATTGTCCCCTCTCCCCGCAATTTGCGGTGAGTACAGAGAAGGCTTCGCTGCGCGGGTAGGGTGAGGGGATCAGAAAACAGTTGGTTCTCAGGTTTGGTTGCTTTCCGAGGGTGCCACTTCAGCCCCCCCTCATCCTAACCTTCTCCCCCATAACGAGATCTCTTTCAAAGTTGAAAACCGAGCATGGGGAAGAAGGGACACCCTTTCTGCACAACGAACGATTTGTGAACCACGCACTGAATTGATTCGACGATCCTCACCGTGTTGAATGACTCGCCTTTAAACAACCTGTTGTCCCAGGTCGCATTGATTTTCATCAGCACAGAGTTCGGGTGAGGGGTGAAGCTCACTTTTCGATGAAACGCTGCGTTCCAGCAAGGCATTTTCTGGTCATTACAAGTCATCTCAAGCCTCCGCCAACTCACCAATGGATAAAGATCGTCAGGTGAGTGGCACGATCCGGAACGGATTGATTATCGTACCGATGTCTTCGATTTCCTCTCTTTAACATTGATTCGCGAGAAAAATGCGATCATGTTTTGATGAGTCGTTGATCAGCCAAACACTCCCGCCTCATTCTCTCCTAAGAGCAACCCAACAATGAGTACCGCAAAGTCTCGATTTAAAACGAATTCCCGATGTTTCACACTCTCCATACTCGTATTGCAACTGTCTGCGATTCTCACGACTTGTGACGCAGCGAAACCTGCCCCACCTAAGGGTTTCCGTGCGATCTTCAACGGTGAGGATCTCGCAGGTTGGCATGGCCTGAACCCTCATCGTGGTGCCAAGCTGACAGGTGAAAAGAAGGCAGCCAATCTCAAGAAGCAGCGAGAAGAATTTGCCCAACACTGGAGAGTCGAGAATGGGGAACTTGTCAACGATGGGCATGGACCTTACGCCACATCAGATGAAGAATTCGGTGACATTGAATTTTTGATCGAGTACAAAACTGTCGCCAAAGCTGACAGCGGAATCTACATGCGTGGCACACCGCAAGTTCAAATTTGGGACTGGAATCAGAAGTTTGATCCAAAACGACCAACCCGAAAACCGCATCTCGGCTCTGGTGGACTCTTCAACAACACCCCTGGAACAGCCGGGCGTGATCCGATGGTTCTGGCAGACAAGCCATTTGGAGAGTGGAACAAGTTCCGCATCCGACAGATCGGTTCTCTCACTTGGGTCTGGCTGAACGATCAACTTGTTGTCGACGGAGCAACAATGGAAAACTACTGGGATCGCAGCATCCCGTTGCCGGCGAGTGCTCCAATTATGTTGCAAACACATGGCGGTGAAATTCGCTGGCGGAATCTTTTTATTCACGATATTGATGCAAAAGAAGCAAAACAGATTCTGAGCCAGGCAGATTCAAAATCTGACCTCTCAAAAGCGTTAACGTTGCATGCTTCATTTGATGAGCATTTGAACGCCGATTTCTCTCGTGGCGATAGAACCAGTTATGTTCGAGACGGGAAAGTATATGCTCAAGCCGGTGAAGTTGATGGAGTGGAAATTTCTTCCGAAGGTCGCTTCGGTGGTTCACTCGACTTCACAAAGAAGACAACATATCGACCGGCATTCAAAGACCCAGGAATCGTGAACTACAACTCCAAGAACTGGAGCACCACGGTTTCTGTCTGGTTACGTTTGAACCCGGACAAAGATTTGGAACCGGGCTATTGTGATCCGGTCCAAATTGTGGGAGACAGCAGCAAGAAAGGATTCATCTTTCTCGAATTTTCAAAGGATGAAACTCCACGCTACTTCCGCTACGCGATTCGACCACTCTTTGAAATCTGGAATCCCGATGGAATTTCCTGGGCGGACATGCCTTTTGAAAAACGACCGATGGTTCAGGTCGAGAAGCCTCCATTTACAAGAGAAGCCTGGACGCATGTTGTGTTCACACTGGAAAATATCAACGGTGTAAAATCGCAAGGAAAGCTCTATCTCGATGGCAAACTGCAAGGCGTGATTGAGAATTGGGATTTGAAATTTGGTTGGGATCCCAAGCAAGTCAAACTCGTTCTCGGTGCATCATACGTCGGTCAAATGGACGACTTTGCAGTCTTCAATCGTGTGCTTTCTGAGAAAGAAGTAAATCAACTCCATGGGTTGAAGAACGGCGTTGCCGATCTTCGTCCGTAACTGAGCGAAAGTGCAAACGGCAAAAAGCCCGGCATTTTCAAAATGCCGGGCTTTTGATTCAACATCACATTTCCCGCAGTCCCCAGTATCAGCCCTCAACAAAGACTTCAGAATTCACATGTCATCAATCAATACTGCATTCTCCGTAGCGATTTACTGCCTACTTGCAGCGAGTACATTTGCTGCCGATGAGCGACCTTCTGAACTGAAAGTCTTGCAGGCAGGCGTGAAGCTATCGCTAGTCGCCGAGCATCCGGACCTGTCAACACCCACCGGAATTGATGTTGATGATCAAGACCGGATTTGGATGGTCGCGACGCACACTCATTTCCGCCCGGATGATTACGTTGGCCCGAAGCATGATGAGGTTTTGGTTTTCAAAGATACAAACGGAGACGGCACGGCCGATTCGCGTACAGTTTTTTATAACGAGACTGACTCAACCATGGACCTGGAACTCGGACCGAACGGCTGGGTCTATCTCGCGGAACGTGATCGAATCTTGCGGATCAAAGATACTAACGGAGACGGCAAAGCGGACGTCGAAGAGAACATTCTGGAACTAAAAACCGAAGCGATCTACCCGCACAACGGACTCGAAGGTCTCGCTTGGCATCCTAGCGGAGACTTGGTCTTCGGTCTTGGAGAGAATTTCTCAAAGCCTTGGACAATCACAGGAATCGATGGTGCCAGCGTCAAGGGAACGGGCGAAG
>JAJDEL010000476.1 GCA_029259835.1 Planctomicrobium sp.
ACCAAAATAATTACGTTGTCGCAGTCACCAGTGGCGATGATGGCAAGACATGGAGCAAAGCCGCTCTTGTGATTGATCCAGATAAGGATGGTCCTGTGCGTGCATTTGACCCGGAGATTTGGCTCGACCCGAATGGACATCTCTGGATTTTCTGGGCACAGTCGATTGGTCACGATGGAACTGTTTCTGGCGTTTGGGCAGTCACAACTGAGAATCCGGATGATGCTGAACCAAAATGGTCCGCGCCCCGCCGTTTGACCGATGGCATTATGATGTGCAAGCCAACCGTACTCTCCACGAAAGAATGGGCGCTGCCTGCCTCCACGTGGCGAAAGACTGACAACAGCGCGCGGATTGTCGTTTCGACAGACCAAGGGAAGACATGGCACGTTCGTGGTGGGTGTCAGATTCCCCCAAAAATGCGCGCCTTTGACGAACATATGATCATCGAACGCAGTGACGATTCGCTGTGGTTGCTGGCGCGTTCAAATACCGGTTTTCTGCTGGAAAGCACTTCTCAAGACTGTGGCAAGACTTGGTCCGTCGCGCAGCCGAGTGATATTCCGCATCCATCGGCGAGGTTTTTTATTCGACGACTTGCTTCTGGGAAATTGCTTCTCGTGAAACATCACAATACAAAGGGCCGTGACAAACTCACAGCTTTGATTTCGAGTGACGAAGGCAAAACCTGGACCGGCGGGTTGCAGCTCGATGAACGGAGTACGATCAGTTACCCAGATGGAATTCAAGCCGACGATGGCAGCATCTACATCATCTACGACCGAAACCGAACTAAGGAACGTCAGATCTACATGGCAGTCTTTAGTGAAGAAGACGTCGTCGCTGGGAAGCCGGGTGAGAAAACGCGGCTCCGAGTGTTGGTCAATCAAGCTTCGGAATGAGATGAAATGCGGAATCCACCGGTTCGCTTTGTACTCTTTCCCTACTCACAGTATTATCAGTGCTTCATTTGAAAATTGACTGAACGGAGAGGGAGAGACAGGATGTTGCGATTGATGAAGGATGTTGCTTGCTGTTTGTTTCTGACTTGCACTGTTTGTTGCGCTGGGGATTGGCCGCAAATTTTGGGGCAGAATCGAAACGGAATCGCTGCCGCGGACGAGAAACTTCTCGACAAATGGGAAAAGGATGGCCCGAAGCAACTCTGGGAACGAAAAGTTGGCAGTGGCTATGCCGGGTTAACTGTCGCTGGCGACGTGGCCATTCTCTTTCATCGAGTGAAAAACGAAGAAGTCGTAGAAGCTCTCGATGTCAAAAATGGCGAAACACTTTGGAAATCCGGATATCCAACGACGTTCTACCCTCAAGTCGGAGGAGGCGAAGGTCCACTTTGTGTGCCTACAATTTCTGACGGGAAAATCATCACTTACGGAGCGCAGGGAGTTTTGACCTGTACGGAACTCAAATCTGGAGATCGACTGTGGCAAGTCAAGACGCATGAAGTTTTCAAGGCGCGAGAAGGATACTTCGGAGCCGGCAGCAGTCCGATTGTGATCGATGGTATCGTGATTACCAATGTAGGAGCATCACGAGAGAAGGCCGGAATTGTTGCATTCTCACTGGAAGATGGCACAGTTCTCTGGAAGAAAACAGATGAACCCGCCAGCTATGCCGCTCCGACAACCTGTACACTCAACGGCATTTCACACGTCCTGATTGTAACGCGATACAAATGCAGCTTGCTCGATGCGAAAACTGGGGCGATGCGTTTTCAATTTCCGTTTGGGCAACGTGGACCGACTGTCAACGGGGCCACACCAATCGTGATTGATGACCATCTCTTTGTGACTTCCAGTTACGGAATTGGATCTGTCTATGCAAAATTCAATCTGTTGAACTTCGAAAAGATCTGGGATAACCATCGAACTCTGGCTTCACAATATTGTACGCCGATCCACTTAGATGGTCACCTTTACATCATCGATGGTCGCGATGATCAACCGCCTGCGGACTTGAAGTGCGTTCACCTTGAGTCAGGTAAAGTTTTGTGGACAGAACCAGACTTCGGGTACGGGACGTTGCTTTCTGCAGATGGGAAAATTTTGATTTGCAAAACGGATGGCGAACTTCTGCTCGCCGAAATGAGTCCGTCTGGACCGAAAGTGCTGTCAAAGGCACGTCCGTTGCGTGGAACGGTTCGTGCGCTTCCGGCGCTTTCTAACGGTCGCCTGCTTCTCCGGGATCAAAGCACGTTGAAGTGTCTTGCCGTTGCACCCGGTTTATGACGTTTGACACGAACTCTTTCTGACCATGTGGTTCGGAACCGTATGAATTTCATGTTTAGATTTGCCGCAATGTTCGATGTTGCAGTTTGTCGACAGCCCTCCTTGTCTTCGGATTCTGCGCAGGCAGTTGCGGAGTCCCGAAATCCGACTCAACATGACAAAAACATCGTTGACGCAATACGATTTGGCGTCTAATAATTACTGGGACACTACTGTTAATGATTTTTGAAGAAATCTGCCGATTAAAAAAATTTTGCGTGGACGAGGGGGAACCTTTTGTTAGGATGGCTGCTCAGGTGAGAAATTTTTGGCAACGGAATAGCGTTGTTCTTCATCACCGAATTCATTTGCTGTCAATAAGTTACGATAAATTGAAGCATCGAAAAGCGACGGTCCATTTGTCTAGGGAGAGAGTAAGGATGCTGTCAACCCAAACTTGCTTGCAGAGTGATTTACGACCTTCCAATGATTCTCACCCAACTCCTCCTATTCAAACGAGGAACTTTTCCGATCAGATCGCGTATTTTTGGAGCTTTACAGCTCCAGAGTTAATATTCGTTTGCTGATGCCGGATTTGCCTGTCAAGGCACCAAAACATTCGTTGAGAGCGGTGAATGTCTTAACAGATCGAAATTTTTGTGATTACGGGCCGTATACTTAATTTACCCTACCTACCGAAATTGATACACATTGGGAGTGAGCGGTGCATCGACTTGATTCCGGCCTCAAAGGATTGATTGAGCGCGCTAATAAGCTTGGTTTTCTAACATACCAGGCTGTCGATGAATACTTGCCCGACGAGGGTGGCGATCCAGTAATGATGGATCGCATTATTCAGGCGCTCGAAGAAAAAGACATTGCACTCATTAACGATCCAAGTGCACCGAGTACTGTCGCGGAGAAAACTCGGATCGAGCAACAGGCCAAAGAGCCGGACCCAAGCGAGTTGGCAATCGCCAAAGGATTGATCGAACCCGAATCACCGATGTCTTCCCGCGACCCGATTCGAATGTATCTCAGTCAAATGGGAAACATTCCACTGCTAACGCGTGATGATGAAATTTTCCTCGCCAAGCAAATTGAAATCACACGAAAACGATATCGACGAACATTGATGGAGTCTGATTTCTCCCTCAGTCAGGCTGTCGATATTCTTGATCAGGTTCACACTGGCAACCTTCCATTCGAACGAACGTTGCGAACTTCGGATACTGAGAATACAAAGAAAGAGCAAATTCTGGGTCGGATGCCGATCAACCTGCCGACTGTCAAACATCTTCTGGTTGAAAATCGCCAGGATTTTGAGATCACAATGTCGGAAGGTTCTTCGAAAGAAGAGATCGCCGCTGCCCGGGAACGAATGGTCATCCGCCGTCGCAAAATGTGTTCTCTGAGCGAAGAACTCTCCGTTCGAACACATCGACTGCAGCCCGTTTATAAACGTATGCAGCAGATCGGCGAACGAATGGTGGAACTCGTTCGTGATATCAAATTATTGCGCCGGCGTCCTTCTGCGGCTCATGAAGTTGTCATGATGCAGAACGAACTCGCAGAACTTGTTGATTTGACTTGCGAAACTCCTGCCGAATACAAAGCCCGTTTGTCCAAGATCCGACAACGATTTGATGCCTGGACCCACGCGAAGCAGCAGCTTTCCGGAGGGAACCTTCGACTCGTTGTTTCGATCGCTAAAAAATACCGCAACCGTGGTCTCAGCTTCCTGGACCTCATCCAGGAAGGGAACGCTGGGTTAATGCGTGGTGTCGAAAAATACGAATACCGTCGCGGTTACAAGTTTTCAACCTATGCGACATGGTGGATTCGTCAGGCAATTACGAGAGCCGTTGCCGATCATGCACGGACGATTCGAATTCCGGTTCATATGTTCCAGAGCATTTCGACTTTAAAAGCGAAGAGCGAGCAAATCCGTCAGGAAACGGGTCGAGAACCGACAACGGAAGAACTTGCAGAAGCAGTCGATTTGTCGGTGGAAGAAACCGAACGAATCATGAAAACCTGGAAGCATCCGATCAGCTTGGATACGCCTGTTGGTGAAAGTGAAGATTCCAGCTACGGTGATTTCCTTCAGGATGCGAGCGAAAGCACGCCTGCCGATTCGGCGATGCACCAGATGCTGCGGGATAAGATCAACCACGTTCTGAAAAGCCTGACGTACCGCGAACGAGAAATTATTAAGCTGCGATACGGTCTTGGTGATGGATACAGTTACACGCTGGAAGAGACTGGACGAATTTTCAAAGTGACACGCGAACGTATTCGCCAAATTGAATCCAAAGCCTTGAGGAAACTGCAACACCAGACGCGAGCCGAGCACTTGCGAGGTTTTGTTGAGTCTCTTTACAGCGGCGAAGCAGGTGATTTAGAAGAATCGGAAGCGCCTGAAGGTGAAGAAGCAGAAACCACCGAAGCAGTGATTGTCTAACGTTTTCAGTATCCAATCCTGTTCGACAGGGAGCGTCATATTTCGAAAGCCCACCAAATTTGGTGGGCTTTTTGAGTATCAAAACGAACTTTGCTGCTCTCACGAATGTCTAAGAATTGTCAGAATCTGATGCTGTAAAGTTGGTGACGAGTGATCGTTGAACTTCTGGGCAATCAAGTTTCCTGGACTGGCGGCGATTCTGGTTGTAGTGCGACACGTTTTCCGCAACAATACCGCTGACGGAGCAGTTTCTGCACCACAAAACCGGGATGGAACTCGGTCATTTGCATCCGCATCGTTTGACAGACGCTGCGATCGCTACGGCGGGTCATAGGCGATTGAGTTCGCGTCCAAGTCGCAACGATGCAAGCAAAAACGTAAACAATCGATGGTTACCAAGCCATCAATGGAATCATTTTGATGGCGTGTTGCCATTAAAGAAAATAGATGGTGAGTCACCATCGGTGTCTGGCGAATGTCGCCGACATACCCCCGAAACGTATCAATTTTGATTTGAGAGGAAGTCGGAGATGGCCGAAATCACAGCCGCCGCCGTCAAAGCGCTGCGTGAAAAAACAGACCTGCCCATGATGGAGTGCAAACGAGCTCTCGTGGATGCAGGTGGTGACGAAGACAAAGCCATTGAAATTCTGCGTGAGCAGTACGAGAAGGTCGCAGTCAAGCGCGCTGGTAACGCAACTTCGGAAGGATTTGTGTTCACAAAAGTTTCTGAGGACGGAAGCGAAGTTGCCGCCGTGACGATGCTATGCGAATCAGCTCCAGTTGCAGGAAGCGAAGCGTTAGCAGAATTCGGAAACGCCTGCGTGGAACAACTCCTGACTGGCCCAGGTGCCGAATCTGGAGAAGCACTCATGGAACAGGACAACCCTGCTGGCGGCTCTCTGAAAGAAATGTTCGAGGGAATGGTCAACAAAATTCGTGAAAAAATTGTCATCGGTCAAGTCGCCCGCGTTGCTGGTTCAGTTGGTATTTATGTTCACCACGACGGCAAGACTGGTGTCTTGTTCCAGGCAGAAGGCGAGGCAAAAGACTCCTCCGTTCTGCGAGACGTCGCCATGCACATTGCCGCGATGCGGCCGACAGTTGCGACAGTGGATCATGTCGATTCAGCTGCTGTTGAGGCCGAACGTGTTCGTCTCACCGAAGAAGCGAAAGCCAGCGGCAAGCCTGAGAACATCGTCGAGAAAATTGTCGACGGACGTATGAAAGTTTATTTCCGCGAAGAAGCAGGAGTTCTCACAGAACAACCGTTTGCGAAAGATGACTCAAAGTCCGTTGGCCAAGTTCTGGCTGAAAATGGACTGACTGCTAAAGACTTTACGCTGTTATCTGTCACTGAATAGCGTCACAATTTTGACTGACTCACGGCTCGCGGCACTCACTGCCGCGAGCCGTTTTTTCTTATTTTCTTGTTGGACCAAGCGATGTCTGAGTTTGTTTCGATTGCAAAAGTGGGAGACATCCCAGATGGAGAAGGACGAACCTATCCGGTGAATGGACGGCTCGTTGGCCTGTTCTTTGTCGATGGTGAATACTTCGCTATCAACGACCTGTGCCCACATATGGGAGCATCACTTGCAGCCGGACACGTTGAAGATGGTGCTGTGACCTGCCCTTGGCACGCGTGGCGGTTTTGTGTCAAAGACGGGCAGTGGCTTGATAATCCTAAATCAAATGTCAAAACAGACTCATACGAAATTCGACTAGAAGGAGATGACATTCAAGTGAATGTTCCGACCCTTCCGGAGAACACCGTCGATTGAGTTCCTATGGGGCGCAGTTCAGGAACCCAGTGGGCAATCAGGCGATACGACCACACTGCTATTGAAGATATCACTGTGGTACCGAATGAAAAAACGATATGTGGGTCATCGTCATTCATCAACCGCCGTTTTTTCCAGATGCCATCTTCTTGAAGCCGCACGCATGGTATCCGGGATACCTCTTCATTCTTCTTTTGAAGAGAATTCGGCAACGGCGGCATCGACATCGTCGAAGATTGACCAAACGGAGTCGAGATTCGTGATCGTGAGGATTTCGCGACAATAAGGCTGTAGTCCAGACAGCCCGAAACGTCCGTTCTCGCTCGATTTGACTCGATTCCACATGCGAAAAAGCGTTTCGATAAAAGATGATCCATAAAATTCGATGTGTTGCATATCGACCACAATCTGTGGTGGAATACTGACAACGAGATCAAGAAGCTGCTGACTGATCTCTTCCAGATTGTCTTCGTCGATACTAATCGCTGCGGAGCCTATCGTCAGCACCTGCACGCCATCGACTTCATGGTGTGTCACTTTGATTGACATACTTTTCCCACCAGCAATATAAGGTCCGCAATTGAATGTCCCTGCCCGAATGGAACAAACTCACGTTTACATCGTAATCGGGCGATCATCTTTGTCAATTCGCAGGTAGTTCCTGAGGTCATTGAATCTCTGCAATTGAAGGACATTTTTCCTGCAGTTCGGCCGCAGAATACCGATGAGGATGAAAACTCAGTGTACGAACTAACAGTTCTCGCTCAGGATGTTGAGTTGCACAAAAATAGCCAAACCAATAAGAATTGGCTTGGCTTCAAAAGGGGTGAGTAACCGGATTTGAACCGGCGACCTCCTGGACCACAACCAGGCGCTC
>JAJDEL010000477.1 GCA_029259835.1 Planctomicrobium sp.
GTCTCAATCGGCAACGCTCGTGATTCGAGCTCTGGCTCTTGATGAGACAAAAGGAAGGGTCTCTTGGATTGCGTGGCGGGAAATTCGCATCGGAGCTTTGTTGGGAACGATCCTGGCGCTCCTTTCGTTCCTTGTTGCGCAGTGGATGGTCGGCATAGAAGCCTCGCTGATTGTCACGTTGACCGTTTTTTGCGTTGTTGCCATCGGAACATTGGCTGGGGCTATGTTGCCATTAGCTCTGAAGCGGCTGGGAATGGACCCGGCATTTATGTCGACCCCCCTAATTGCTGCACTGAGCGATATGCTCGGCGTCTTTATTTATTACGGGACTGCGAGTTTGGCGATGAATATGATATCCTTATGAGGTCACTTGGATCGCCAGAATAATTCCATTCAGAATGAACCGACTCGGTCATTGATTACGGAACTATTCCTGAGTCTCTCCAGCGTCATCAACCTTCAAAATTCGAAAGTAACGTCCTGTCAGAGATGGCACTGAACGTTTTCGTAAAACAATTAAACGGGAGCCTCTTATGTTCCGACACATCTCAATTTGCTTGTTCGCGTTCTTTTTGCCGGGAATGACAATTTCTGCAAATGCTCAAGGAAGAAAAGCTTCCCCTGCCGAACTGAAGTCGCTCGACTTCAAAGCGGATCAGGCTCAGCAAGCCTTTCTCAGATCCATGGTTGATCTAGCAACAGACTATGAGAAAGCTGGCGAAATCGAGCGATCCAAGGAAATGCTCAAGTCGATACTCAAGCTGAAGCCAGACGCCGATTCAGTGAAGAGTAAATTGAAACAATACGAAGAAGATGTCTTCAGACGAAAATCGGTCACTGTCGACCTGGATGTTTCGAAGGGTTGGATCAACGCAGGTGTTTTGGTCACCAAAGACCAGGCTGTTCGAGTTGAAGCAGGCGGAGTGTATCGATTGTTAGTCGACGCAACCTTAGGCCCCAAAGGGTACCAGCAAAAAGATAGCACGAAAGATTTGGTCTCTGGAGTTCCCACGGGAGCACTCATTGGAATGATTGCCCCTTCGACTCGGAACAAGAAGCAACCTGAGCCTCAACCTTTTATGATCGGTGATGCGAAGGAGATTAAACCGAATGCGTCCGGAATCCTTTTCCTGAAAGTCAATACGCCACCACAGGCAAATTGTAAAGGGAAACTGAAAGTAACACTGAGCGGAAATATCACTACACGTTAACGCCACTTGCGATTGCGACATTGAGGTGGCAAAGACCCAACGTTGCCGCCTATGATTCGCACTCGCTCTTCAAATGTCGCAGGCGATGCGTCACGCCGGTTGCCCCGATTCTCAAGGAAGATCATCGTGGAATTCGAGACGAGTATCACCGGTCCAGTTGCAGTCATTGGGGACGTTCATGGACAGGTCGACAAAGTCGAACGCATTCTTGACCGGCTCCGCAGTCGCGACGATTACCAACGTCGCTGGCTGATCTTTATCGGCGATTTAGTTGATCGCGGACCCGACCCCAAGAAGGCGATCGATCTGGCTCTTGCGGTCGTTGACGAACATCCGAAGACAATTATTCTGTCTGGAAATCATGAACTTGCGATGGCAGGAGCTCTGGGACTCATTGATGCGCAACAAGGAAATGACTGGAGCGGGCGCTGGCTCGACCATTACGGGTCACAGACGACGTTTGAGAGCTATGGGGTTCCGTTTGGTGACCTCCAACAACTTCGTGAGAAAGTTCCAGGAGAACATCAAGCCTTGCTGAGAAATGCTCCCTGGGCAGTGGAGCATCCGGAGTATTTCTTTGTTCACTCAGGTCTAGAGGTCAACACTCCGTTCAGAATCCAACGCCGCATCCTCGCTGACCGGGATTTTTCCCTCAATCGTCCTGCGTGGCTCTGTTCGAAGCGGCTTCCGTTTGAAGATCCTCCCCAAGACTGTCATCGAATTCTCGTCTCTGGACATGCTTATGTCCCGCAGGTCGTTTTCAGCCGAAGAAGAATATTGACGGATACAACAGGAGGAAACGCGGGAAGCATGAGTTGCGTTCTATTGCCGGAAAACCAAATTATTTTTTCCGACCCGTCCGAAGCAAACGAGCCGATTTGGAAACCGCAATCTTCTATGCGAGATTTGAATTTACGCATGCGATCCATCTCGTAAGAAATTTGCCTCCGCGTATTATTTCGGTGGCAGTCCTGTGGCGGGGATTTTTTCCAATTTCTCCTCGATCTGACGCAAATACGCTTTCGGTAATTCTTCGTTCGGCGCGAGCGAGACCGCGCGTGCAATATGGTGGTGTGCTTGCTGAAAATGATCTTCATGCAGAAGTGCGATCCCCAGAGCAAGCTGTGCCTGTGGGTTACTGGGGTCGATTACTACCGATTCCTGATAGCATCGGATTGCTTCATCAAAGTTGTCTTGCTGTTCATACAATGAACCGAGAAATCGCCAGGCTTGTTTGTGGTTGGGTTTAATTTTCAGGACAGCGCGATACTGCTCAATAGCAAGTTCGCGCTGACCCGATATCTCATACGTTCCGGCTAAACCGAAGTGTGCGCTAAGGACGTCTCCAAAGCGTTCGATCACATTCTGGTAAGTGTCAATTGCTTCCTGGTGGCGACCGCTCATCGTGTATGCTCGGGCAAGATTTGTTGCAGCGTTGGGGAGGTCTTGACGCTTTCGAGAAAAAGATTCATAGGCCGTGATTGCTGCTGAGTAGTCACCTTTCGCCAGTGCAAAATCGGCACGCTCTGCGAGGGATTTAGAGAGTCCCTCGTACAGCCGGATTTTTCCGAGAACTGGATCGGGAAGATCCATTCTTGCAACATTCGGGTAGATTGCCAGTTGTTGCTGGTACTCAAATGCAGCTTCGAGATCGCCACGACGATTTGCCAGTTTAATCAGTTCCAGGAGCGCAGTTTGAGGAGACCAATTCGGTTGGTCGAGAGCAGTTTTAAAGAGTTTCTCCGCTTGCTCAGGAGATTTTTTTAGCAACAATAATCGACCATGTGTCACGATCAGGTACGGGTTGTCGGGGTCGAGTAATTCACCATCGGAAAGAGTTTTCTCGCACTCCTCCAATTCCCCTAAACGCATCAGAATGAGTGCGATTCGGATGCGCAGCGGCGAATAATCGGGGCGAATTTTGAGAGCTTGTGTGTAATGCCTCAGCGCAAGCTCGTAGTCGGATTCCTCGAGTGTGTATCCCATGAAGTAAGGCCAACGAAATGCTTCTGGCTCAAGACGCATTGCATGTTTCAGGCAATCTCTGGCTTGCTCAGGGAAGTCATGTGCGATGAGAACCATTCCCAGCTCTCCCCAGTCTTTTGCGGAGTTGGGGCGATGTCTTACTTCATCAATAGATTTCAGAATCACTTCAGTGACCAGAGGGTGCAAGTGATCGGTTTCAATGATTGGGATATCAACGCTTTGGGGAGCAGAGAAACTCCAGAACGCAATTCCAGCGCCTGCGATGATGAAAGCCGCGAGGATTCCCGCTTTTAATTTCACAGCAGCTCTCCGCAGTTTTATTCGAGTTCAGGTGAATCGATTCTTTTGAATTCGGCTTCTGGAAGTTCTTTTTGACCGCGTACGAAAATGAGTCGGCGATCAGTTTGACCACCAGGGAAAGATTCCAGCGTCCCATCCGACCATGTGATCTCAATCGACTCGTATGAGCGAACGTCGCCCAGACCGAAGTGAAGGCAGGAGTCATTTTGTGATAGATAGCCTTGATAAGGATTAACAGCCTGCACGATTTGACGATTCTCTTTCAATTTTACGCAGGCACTCGCTCCGATAGCAGTTCGATTGCCAGCGGTATCGATCAGTTTCAATGTCAGTGAATGACCTTGTTTCGGAGCCACATTTTCGTAAATTCTTGCTTCTCCAGAACCATTGGAAAGGGCAATATCACAGTCTCCATCTCGGTCAAGATCACCAGCGACGACGGCGCGGCTGATTCCCAGTTCGCTCGAAAAAGTTCCTCCAACGTCGTTTCGCTCTGTGAAAGAGAGTGCATCATTGTCTCTCACGTACACAGAATTTCGCTGGGAATATGGAGCGAGTGGATTCGTGGTCTCCTGATTCGAGGAATCACGTTTTACCCCGCCGTTGGCGATGAGCAAGTCGCCATCGCCATCGTGCTCGAAATCAAAGAGGCTCATTCCGAATCCTGTCAAGGAGAGGCTCTTTGGCCCCAGTCCCGAGCGGGCTGTTGCATCGGTCCACGAGCCACTCGCGGAATCGGACAGGTACAGTGTGTTGGTTTCGCCAGAGAGGTGAGAAATCAGAAAATCTGGTGAACCGTCTTCGTTCCAGTCGCGTGAAACGATTCCCATGCTGGCTTCAGATTCACCAAGAAAGTTGCG